>CAYUBO010000046.1:0-8905 GCA_964443095.1 uncultured Candidatus Peribacteria bacterium
AAGCGAAGCTTGCCCTCTAGGACACCGCCTGCGTAAGCTGGCGGTAGTTCATCAGAAGGAGATACTTCAGAGCAATGAAGACTTGTATTGAGCTAGGTTACACAAGGACAAGATTTTCAAGATGTCTGGATGCAGCTCTCGAGTACGATAGCTAAGATCAATTAATCAGAAATCTAAGGGCCACAGAGATGTGGCCTTTTTTACTAAGTTGAGACTTGCCGCTCGCGGAGCATCGTAAATAATACCGGGAGGATGATCAACGAAAGGAATATGGATGTTGTTAGCCCTGTAACAACAACGAGTGCTAAGGGCTTTTGGACTTCGGCACCGGTTCCGGTACTCGTGAGCATCGGCATTAGACCAAATATGGATGTGAAAGCTGTCATGAGGATCGGGCGCAGTCTAAGTGATGCTCCTTCCATAACAGCTTCAGTGATACCTTCCTTTGAAATTGGACGGCTCGGATCGGGTATGTATTCAGATTGCACTTCCATCGACGGTAAGCCGAATTTGGCTCGGAACGCATTTTCCAGATACACGATTATCACAACACCTGTTTCAACGGCATTCCCGAAGAGTGCTATGAATCCTACCCACACAGCAACTGAGAAGTTGTAGCGAGCAAGGAACAGTGCAACGACTCCACCAACAAGACTAAGTAGAATTGTTAGCATAACGATTGCGACAAGGCTGAAGTCTTTATAAGTGAGATACAGAAGCAAGAAAATTATCAGGATCACTATTGGTACAACCCACGCGAGACGGTTCTTTGCACGAATCTGGTTTTCGTATTGGCCAGCCCATTCGAGATGATATCCAACGGGAAGGTCGAGGTTCTCGTCAAAATACTTCTGAGCTTTCTTTACGAAGGACAATACATCAATTCCCATCACGTCAGTCTGTACAACAGATCGCATCACGCCATTCTCGCTCTGGATAACTGCAGGGCCATCAACGAGATTAATATCTGCGATGCTACTTAAGAGAACTTGTGATCCATTCCTTCCAGTCAGAGGAAGTGATTTAATATCCTCAACATCCTGACGGAACGATTGCTTGAGTCGGACTTGAATTCCGTAACGCTCACGTCCTTCGATCGTATTACTGACCATCGCACCACCAACTCCTGCAGCAATTGTTTGCAGTGCATCAGCTCGGGCTATTCCATGCTGAGCCATGAGTTCATCATTCAATTCGATATCAAGATACCGTAGGCCCATCTGGCGAATGGCGACTGTGTCTGCTGCACCGGGAATGCTCCCAAACATTCCCTCGATTTGGATAGCGATCTCCTCGAGCTTTGCAGGATCATCACCAAATACTTTCACTCCTATCTGGCTACGGATTCCGGTCGAAAGCATATCAATGCGTCCGATGATTGGCTGTGTGAAACTGTTCCAAAGCTTATCTATTCGCATTGCACGGTTCATCTCTGCTATAAGTTTTCGCTTTGTAATACCTCTTCTCCATTCATTCTTTGGTTTCAAGGTAATGAATGTTTCTATCATCGCGAGAGGTGCAGGATCTGTTGCTGTCTCTGCCCGCCCTGCCTTTCCCACTACTGTCTCAACTTCCGGGAATTGTGAGATGATCTTATTCGTCATCATCAAAAGTTCCTGAGCACGTTCTTCAGAAACATCGGGGACTGTAATTGGCATGTACATGATTGATCCTTCATCGAGTGGAGGCATAAATTCAGATCCAATCTGAGTCATAGCGCCTACTCCGATCACGATCAACGCAACCATAATTCCGAGTGTCCTTCTCCTGTTCTTCAATGCCTTGAGAAGGATCGGTTCATATTTGCTTTGTAGGAATCGGACTAATGGGATTTCTTTGTCTTGTTTCAGTTTTCCCTTCAGGAAGAATACGGAAAGGAGCGGTACTAGGAAAAGAGCTGCAACTAGGGCTCCGAGCATTGCAAATACATTTGTGAATGCAAGCGGGGCGAAGAGCTTTCCCTCCATTCCCTCAAGACTGAAGATAGGCAGGAATGAAAGGATGATTATGAAGATTGCAAAGACGATCGGCTTTCCTACTTCGAGTGTGGACTTTGTAATCGTATCAATCCGATCCTTGATTGTTTTGGGAGGATTTTCCATCAGTCTCCTGTAAGCGTTTTCGCTGATGACGATTGCACTGTCGACCATTGTTCCAATCGCAATTGCAATTCCTCCGAGGCTCATGATGTTACTAGGAATCCCGGCCAGTCTCATCAAGATAAATACCATCAATATCCCGATGAGAAGTGCGATGGCTGTAATTACTGTTGAGCCCAAGTGCCAGAGAAAAAGGCTTAATACAAATGCTGTAATAATCAGCTCCTGAGTAAGTACACTTCTAAGTGTTTTGATCGCACTAAGTATCAAAGAAGTTCGATCATAAAACGGTTCAACTGTTACTCCTTCGGGCAAACTTTTTTCGATGTTCTCGATTGCCACTTTAACTGATTCAATAACTTCGAGTGGGTTCTCTCCGTAACGCATCACAACTATTCCACCAACTTTCTCTTCATCCTGATCTGCGAGAATTGATCTTCTGAAGAGTCCTGATGTACGCACTTCACCAATATCCGTAATCGTCAGTGGCATGCCATCAGCACGTTTACCGATCACAGTTTGAGCAAGCGCATCAGGATCATTGAAGAATCCGATTCCCTGAATGGCCACTTCACGATCTCCGGTATCCACAACTTTTCCGGAAACGTTATTGTTTCCATTCTTGATTGCAGTCATCACCTGCATGATGTTTACCTTGTGTTGTTGAAGCTTGATAGGATCTAAAATAACCTGATATACCTTTTTGTATCCTCCAACAGATGCAACTTCCGCTACCCCCGGAACACTCTGAAGCGCATACCGTACGTTGAAATCCTGAATAGATCTTAAATCAGTAAGAGTGTGATTATCACTCTCAACGGTATACATAAATATGTGCCCTAGACCGGTTGCATCCGGCCCCAGAACGGGAGTGACTCCCGGGGGTAATTGAGTTTGTGCAAGGCTGAGTCTCTCAGAGACCCTGTCTCTTGCAAAGTAAATATCCATGTCGTCCTCAAATATGATTGTGACCATGGAAACTCCGAGCTGTGACATAGCGCGAATATCCCGCACTCCCGCGAGTCCCTGCATGCTCACGGTAAGCGGGTATGTGATCTGATCTTCGATGTTTTGCGGACTCTGACCTACCCAAGGTGTCATAACCACAACCTGATTCTCCGAAAGGTCGGGAATAGCATCAACAGGGGTTTGCACCATGGAAATGATTCCAAAAACTGCAATGATGCTAAAGATTGTCAGGGTTAGAAACCTGTTATTAAGGGCTTTTATGATAAGTGCATTAATCATGGGTAGGCATGGCAATAAAGCCAGGAGGGTCGAGAATGACTTGAGTTAGTTCAGAAATATCTCCACTTATTTCTGCAAACTCACCGTCTTCAGATATAACTGTGACAGTTACTTGCTGGGGCTCTTTCGATTCAGAATTGAGGATCCAGATCACGTTTTGATTTTCATCTCGTTTAACAGAGAAGGATGGAACCTGAAAGATTGGTAATGATTGGTCAGTAACGCGTATTCTTACGCTTGTGTTGTGAGGAAGCTTCAGTTCGTCGTCAAGCTTTGCCTGTACGGTTACTGTGTGTGTCTGCATATCAATTTGCGGACTCACGCGTGTAACTTCAGCTGAATGTATCAATTCTTCCTTATCAGGCAAGGAAAAAGATACAGTGTCACCAACCGTCACGGCAGACTGAAGATGTTCGGGGAGACCAAACTTAATCTCTCGCTTCGCACTCTTTGCAAGAGTCGTTGGCACATCAGTTAATTCAAATGCGGTCATGGATGGCATGACGATTTGCCCGACTTCCAGAAACCTCTTTGAAACTGTTCCGGAGAAAGGAGAGCGGACCTCACGGTGCCCACTCTTTGCAACTTCAGACTGAAGCATTGCGGCAGCAACATTGACCATACTTTTCTGTCTTTCAATGATCTGCTGCTGGTTTGCTTCTGTTAAGTGAAGACTATTCTCAGCTGTCTGGATCTTTTCTGTCAGCAAAGCAACCTTGTTGCTCTGTGCGGCACTACTGTCTCCGGTTAAGTGAGCCTGGTAAAGTTCCGGTTCAGCTGAAATAAGTTTCTCATAAACGTTCTCGGCGTCTTCGAGCTTATCTTTAGCTTTTAGGATATTTGTCTGGCTACTTAGAATCCTACTAGTGAGATTTGCAAGTTCCTGCTGGGTGAATAGACCGGGTTGCGTAACTGATACAGAAGGAGTTGCGCCAAGGAGTGATACAGAACTTGTTAATGTCTTATCAGCAATCGATAGTAGAGCATTGATTGAATTCTTATTTGCAGGAGAGTAGTTCTGTTCCTGAGAATAGAGTTCATTGAAGAGGGGGAAGACGTCGTAACGAGTTTCGGGACTTAAAAGACCAAGCTGATCGAACAGGTCATCTTCATCTATCGCTGCACCAGCACGCGAGTTGGATCCAATCAGTATCTGTTCAATAACTTGTCTTGCATTCCGGACTGCTGTGAATGCCTGATCACGCATCTGTACGATGTTTGTTTCATATTCAGCGAACTTATCCAGCAGTGCTTCCTGTTCTCTCTGAGCAATGAAGAGCTCTGTCTCTTTTTCGCGGATCTTTTGCCTTGTGTTGATAATGGTTTCTTCAGCAACAGCCTGTGCACTCAGATAGTCAGCTTCTGCCTGTGCCTTACGTGCGTTCTTTTCAGAAATCGCTGCGGCACTTTGTCCCTCTACCCCCTTTGAAAGTAGAAGTGCAACTACCTGATTCTTTTCAACGGAATCACCGATATCAACATAAATGTCTTCAACAATTCCTTCTCTTCTGGGGTATATATTCGCAGTCTCATTTGAGAGTACGGTACCTAGAATGATGGAAGATGAGGATCCGCTGATAAGAAGGGGATTAGTTGTATTGAATGAGGAGGATCCAGCACCTTCAGCTCCGGTAGTAACGATTACCGGAGGTGTAGGCTCAAAGATCAATTTCGTCACAGTGATTGATATTCCTATAACAAATGCCAGCATCGCTGCAATTATCAGTGTGATGTATCGCTTTGGTAGCTTTTGTGACCGAAGGTTTTGAAGAAAATAATTCATGATACAAAAGATGAAATTAGTGGTTCATATGATCCATTCCTTCATGCCCACTGTGGTTGTCCATTTGGATCATTTTCACGTGCTCTTCCCATGACATGTTCATGCGAGCGGCTGCAGCTTTCTCTTCGCGGTAGCGCTCAACGGTCAAACCGTACTGTGCTGCCTGCTCTTCTTCAGTCATAGGTGCCTGAGCAGTACAGCCTGCAAGAAGGAAAATGGCTGGAACGAGAATGAGAGAGAAATACTTTTTCATAAGTAAAAGGGGGAAAATAAATAGATAAAGACACCCAAAAGGGCATCACAAATAGGAAACGATGTTTGTTACGTCCTTAAGACGATAGTTTTAGTAATGTCTGGTGCCAAGGTTCCAGGTCCTGCTCGAGCGAGGACTGCCTGCACAGGTTGAGTTACATTAAGATCAACTACTTCAATTGCAGTATCAGATAGTACAATCGGCTGCTCGATCATCAGTTTGAGTACAAACGGTTGCACTTTTCTCAGCGAGTAATCATCAATCGATCGCAGACATGTACCACATGCATCGTGATTCATAATCATTTCGTGATGCATGTGTTTACTCATGTCCATCATCTCCATATCCATCTTCATGTCACCCATATCCTGCATGGTCATTGCAGATACCTGCATGGGGCAGACACCAATGAGGGTGTAGAGCAGAAAACCGATCAGGGTCAGAGATGGTTTCATCACTTGTTATCGTATAGAGAGACCAATAACAGTCAATAGTTCTTTAATGAAGGCACTCTTGTCTTTGGAGGCCAATTTCTTTGCTGCGCAGGTATTCATATGACTATCGAGGACTTGTGCCTGTATGTACTCAAGATGCCCCTTCATAGCAAGGACATTTTGTAGAATATCGGGGCAGTAGGTGTCTTCATTAAGTTGATCTTCAACTTTTTTGTTAAGTCCACTTAACCTTTTAAGTGCGTCGAGAGACTTCTTCTTGTTCGCAGGAAGCATAGTATATAGGGGTACCTAGTAGGGGTAGTATAGCAGGCACAAATATTACTCGTCAATAGGTGATTTGGTCTAGTAAACCTCAGCTAAGTAACATTCCTCGCAATAGACTATTTCAGGCTTATCTGGCGAATATGTGGTTTTGATTTGCTTTCCACATTTATCACAGGCTTTCCCCCATGTCTGTCTCGGATTCCTAAGCGCAAGCCTTTGCTTGTGTCTCTCATCAGGATGGAGGTGGGGAATTGGCAGATTCATCGTCCTGTAAAAATCCAATTCCTGCTTTACGATCCTGAATGGTCTTTGTGTTTCCTCACATTTGATTGCCCAGTTTAGGATGTCATCCGGGATTTGGTTGATTGATTCAGGAAGGTCCTTCGCGGGAATAATTCGTTCGACTTGCGGGACTTCATCTTTCATCTCTATCCAATGCCATCCTCTCTCTGCTACTTCTTCTTTGCTTAATGGATGGAAATCGAGTGCAATAGTTTCGTTGTATGCATGAGGAGAAATCTTAGGTGAAAAATATCTTCCCCATTCTCCGGTTTCTATCATATGGTCAATTAGCTTGCCCGCGAGATCTTCGTATTCCTCTTTTGTGTATTGTTTGTTTAGGATGCAGTACTGGTTACTCTTAAGTCCGCAGCATCCAAACAGATATGATGAGTGCATGCAGTAACTGCAGTACATGAGATCATGGATCTGTGCCCAGCAGCTGTCACAGCAGATTATCCGCGCTGCATTTTCGCCACAGGTCATACAGTTGTACATTAGCTCTACGTTCTCTCCCCACACATCATAATCGCAGCAGTCTCTTGCTTGGTTATTCACATTCCAGCAGTAGTAACAATCCCGAATGTCTCCGCAGTTGTAGCAATCATGTGAGTCTTTCGCGTTTTTAAGGTAATCAACAGTACTGTTTTCGCACTGAAAATTGTGGTGCTCTTTAACAGGATGTTTTACGTGTGATTCATATGATCTCTTTTTGGCTTCCTGAAGCCCAGAGTACGTATCGAGCTTCAGCTCACTGATCAGTTTCTCGTAGTCGTCTTTAGTAAGTTGTTCGTTAAATGCGTGGTACTGCTTATTGCGAAGTCCGATGCATCCAATACAGTTCTTGCATCCAATGCAATCTCTCAGGAAATATCCATCAGTACAGTTCTCACAGTCTTTGCAGCCTATGCATTGGTAGCATCTTCTTGAGTCAACGCACTCATAGCAAAGCTCACTATTCCAAATCCAAATTGTATCCATGCATGACGTGGAGCTCTTGCCGCTGTGTGAGTAGAGGAGTTCTTCGCAGTAGTCTGAATCGTAAACAAGATAACAGTTTTTTAAGAAGGTTGTGTGACTTACATAGTCACTATTGGTACTTCTGGAATCTGTGCAAAGACTCATCTTGGGTACTGCTCTTTGTAGCTCATCAAATTGATCAAAAAACGGACGCGAAAAATCAATGTCTCTTCCATAATCAAGACCATTCCATTTGTCGCCCCACCACTCTTCACGTCTATAAATTACATATGGATTTTCCTGATCGTACATCGAGATGATATTGTCTCCTGTTGAATCACATTTTCTTCTATAAAGGGTGCGTTCATTTCTGAAGGAGTATCTCCTTTGTTGCCTGCATTTAGGACAATCAACAGGATCAGGAATCGGATATTTCTTTCCATTGAATTCAGGTGATACTTTCCCGTAAAGGGATAATTCCTGATCAGTAATCTCAAAGCCTTTGCCGCAAGATTTGCAGTTCTTTTGCATTATTCTTGATTATACCTTAGGTGGTATTTTCTGATAATAAAGTTGGGAGAATCCTAGTAAAACGAGTGACATCTGCATATAATCAATTCGTAAGCTTAGTTTTGTAGGAGGTAGAAATGCTTCTCTCAGGGTTACGGTTACATTTCTACTTTTTTCATCCTATTTTATGGATACAGGTGTTATCAAGAAACTGTTAAACGGTTTCGGTTTTATTTCCCGCGAGGGTAGTGAAGATCTTTTCTTTCACTCAGAAGACCTTGTTGAAGTAGCTTTCGACTCTCTTAATGAGGGCGATAAGGTACAGTTCGAGGTTGGTAGCGGACCAAAAGGCCCTAAGGCTCAGAAAGTTTCTATGTTCTCCGGAGAAGCTGGAGGTACAGAAGAGGCAGAAGCTTCAGAAGAAGCCGAAAGTTCGGAAGAATAATTATCCGAAAATAACAAGAAACACACGAGTGAAAGCTCGTGTTTTTTTATGTGATCTGATACCAAAGAAGCTGGATGGTACTCAGGCTGCTGCATTAAGGATTTTGAAAGCATTTTGCATTTTGCGGCAGACCAGGAGACTTGATAGAATGCTAATAAAGGTGTATAATAATAATAATTACAAAATACACAAATAAATATGACGGATCAGCATAAGAATAAACGAGTCTTACTAGCAATAGCGTCAATTGTAGCTACGGTATCAGTAGTCGTTACTGCTTCTGTTAATGCGAGGCTGGATAGATTTGATCAATTTATGCTGGCGAGCCCTTCACACAATCAAGGACTAAATAGAGTGATGACATGTGAGGAAGTTGGACTTTGTAAACAGGAACAATTTTTGCTATTACCAAAATTATCTGTAGCGGCAATTGATCGTGTGAAGACTAAGGGGTGTAAAGTGCGTCATGATCTTCAGGATCGTACATCTGTTTCGTGCCCAAGAGGAATCGTCATTAAAGGTGCACAACGAGAAAGAGTCTTTCGTGCACAAAGCCTTTTAACATTCCTTCGAGAATCCGCCTGCGTAAGCTGGCGGAGGAAGAGTTTC
>CAYUBO010000047.1:0-8896 GCA_964443095.1 uncultured Candidatus Peribacteria bacterium
AGAATGAAAGTCATAGAGTGCTGCCTCTTGAACCAAAGGATTGAGAAGCATCTCACAAGCAAAGAGCAGTGCCAGCGTATTGTTCTTTAATATCGTTTTTGCAAAAAAGTACATGGCAATTCCGCCAAATCCGAAAGAGAGAGCAGCAATTACTAAGAGCGTGATTGGATTCGGAAAGAAGAAGTAGGGGATTGCAAGAACGTAGAAGATGAGATTGGCGTGAAAAATGAGTCTGGAAGCGTTGATCTGTGGATCGGTAACTGTCATTGCAAAATCACCTTGCGTAATGTGCCATATTGCTTGAACGGCATGCCCAAGATCGCCAATTTGGGTCCGGAGTCCTATGTGGTCTGCGATAGCTACAATTCCAACATTTAGAGTGAGGACAGCTGCAAACGCAATCATAATGCATAAGCTCCGGTCACGACCCACAGAGGAAACAAGCCGCGAAATTCTTTCAATACGCATGATCAGATTATAAATGATCCTACGATTAGTATCGCTATCAATAATGTGATCAATATGATTATAAGTTTGTTAGTTCTTGGCAGGATTTTTGAGAAAATAGCCAGAGTTAATATGTCGATGCCAACAGGTATTATTCTTAAGAGACCGTATTTTGATTTTCCGTATGTTCTTGCGTTGTGGTGAACTATAACCTCAGTACATCTGGCGCCATTTTTAAAAGCAATAATTGGAATCCACCTGTGAATCCCCTCTGAAAATTTAATTTTTCGCAAAACATCTGATCGTATTACTGTAATTCCACATCCAATATCATGAAATGAAGAATTAGTTACCCATGATGCAATCTTATTTGCAATCCTTGATGGCGCTAATCGTAAAAATCCATCCTTTCTTTCCTTCCTCCATCCATGTACAAGATCAAATCCTTCTGAGAGTTTATCTAGCATCATTTCAATGTCTTTAGGATTGTTTTGTAAGTCAGCGTCAATGAAGGCAAATATTTTTCCATGTGAATTATTGATACCAGTTGATAGTGCAGCACTCTTCCCAGATCGTTTCTTGTGGGTAAGTATTTTCGCAGCCGGATCCGATCGAAATTTCTCGAGTTCAGTGTCTGAATTATCAGTTGATCCATCATTAACAAAAATGAGTTCGTATGAATATTTCTTCATAACGTCAGACAGCTTTTTATATAGCTCAGCGAGTGTTCCTGCTTCGTTGAAGAGAGGAATTACGACTGATATTTTGGGACTATTGGACACGAAGGTGATGGTACATTGTGGGATACTTAAATACCACGATCTTCACAATCATAGATCCCTGCAACTGTACTGTCTTTGCAGTAACTAATGCCCTCAAGCTCGCGCACAACATTTAGCTTCGCAGTCCTGTTGAGTGTTCTTGGGTGACCGCGCTTAAATAAGTAGAAAGGAGGGTGGTAGGAAATGATTCCAAAATCTCTGTTGCTGAAGGCTTTCACAACATGTTCTGTGAAGTACTCTTTTCCATAGCCAAGCAGCGTACCGTGATTCTTAAAATACCTGTTTTGCAGTCTGAAAATAGGCAAATGTACGGACAGCAACATGTAATCAACTTTACTGAAGTTTTCAGTCCTACTAACAATAAGCTCTCGTCCTGCAAGGTGTGCACCAATGTTGTTTTGAGCAGCAACTGATGCATCATCAGGAATTAGTGAAAGAATATCATTGAATGCTTTTATATTATGAGTTGGCATTAGGTCTCCCCATATATTCAGAAGTCCATAGGGAGTCGGGCTAAATACGAATGAAAAGACGACTGTCTGTATTATGAATGCAGCAAGTAATGCCCTAAGGAATAGTTTGTTTAGTTTTAATAGCGAATACACACATGAGCTGTATATGACAGTGATTATTACTCCTGTGTAATACATCCCCGCAAGTGTTGTTGTGTGTGGAGCTTGGCTTAGTATGTTTTGCGCAAAATTAGGAATGGCTGCGATAAGAGAAATTGGTGAGAGCATTGCAAGAAATCCGCCCTGTAGAAACAGATAAATAACGTACTGTGGTCGGTTATTAATCTCTAGGAATAGGCGAAGCCATCTTTGTGGTTCGAAAATTGAGTTAAAGGCTATCTCCTTTATATTGTTTCCGAGATAGCTGTATCTGTGAGAAATAATATCAATCGTGAATTCAGTTTCGTATTTGTGACCAAGAAGAGAGAAGATTCCCACAAAGTAAATAATGGAAACGATCGCCATTGCAATTCCGTGCTTTTTTGAGCCTCTCAAAAAAACAATCGGACTTAGAAACAGGATAAGCAAAGGCATATCCTCTTTAAGGATCATTAGCAGGGCAGTGCATACCCAAAACGGAATCCATTTTTTGCTCTCCATGCTAAGAAGAATCAGGATTATAAGAGGCATTGCAAGAACCAGCGAGTGAAAGTCATATAGCGCAGTTTCCTGCACCAATGGATTAATAAGGATCGCGCTACCGAGTATAAGTGCGAGAGTTGTGCTCTTAAGAATTTTGTTTGCGAAAAGATACATTGCGATTCCTGTGGTTCCAAAAGCGAGTGATCCAATAACAAGAAGCGTAATTGGTGTTGGAAAGAGGAAGTAGGGGATAGCTAGAAGATAGAAAATTGGGTTTACGTGTACCAATAGAGTTGAACAAAAAACAACGGGGTTCGATGAAGGCATAGTTAGGTTCCCCTGTGTGACGTTCCAAACAGCCTGCTCCACAAATCCCAAGTCGTTTAATTGTGTTCGCAAACCAATGTGGTCAAGGATTGCGATCAGTCCAATGTAGAAGGACATGGTAAGCGCAAACAGGATCATTACAATCAGCGGGCGTTTCTCATCGTCAAACATGCAAGCCAGTTTACTAGATTGATGCAAAAAAGAGGAAGCATTGCTTCCTCTTCTTAATTATATTGTTAGTTATTAATTACTGTGCTTCAGTTACAAACTGTTCTAGCGCTGTTCTCTTAGATGCGTTGGGGTTTCCTTCGGAAAGGAGACTTTCAATAATAGCCTTTCTGTCCATCATGTACTTATGATCGCGCTTTTCAGATGCCTTTCTTGCAAGCTCTGCTTCTACTTCCTTGTTAACCGTATTTAGGTAATGGTTTTCTTTTGCATATTCAACTGAATACCTTACTCGTGCAGTTCGCTTTGCGCGAAGGGTTTGGTATCGGTTTTTCCACATTGCCAGAAGATCAGCTGAGCCAGCATCCTTTTGTGCTTCAAGGGTGGATCGAAGTACGTAATTTTCTGCAGCAACCATAAGGCGCTCCGCACGCCCGATTGAATTCTTAATGCGGCGCTCCTTTCTTGCAAATGCCATTCGGCTGTTCTCTTGAAGTCTTTCCAGAGCTTTCCATTGCTTTTGCAGATCCTTATCTCGTGCTTCTATTTCTGAGAAATCTGCGTTACGTTTCTGGCTAAAGATTGAAACAGCATTCGCGAGCTTTCTGTGAATGATTCTCCACTTAACTTCGTTAGGAGTACCACGCATTGTCATAAATTTCAGTATCGAGTTCTCGCTCATTGTCTGATTGAAAGTGTTTTCTTCCAACTGTGCTCTATCCTCCTCAAGTTTTACCATCTCTGCTTTTAGGAGGTCGAACAGTCGAGCAAATTCCTGATCGTTCTCAATGCGTGAATCGACAAAGTCAGAGTAAACTTTTTCAAGGGATGCAAGTTCCTGAGCCAGTACTTCGGGA
Source organism: uncultured Candidatus Peribacteria bacterium (assembly GCA_964443095.1). Classification (GTDB taxonomy): domain Bacteria; phylum Patescibacteriota; class Gracilibacteria; order Peribacterales; family Peribacteraceae; genus CAYUBO01. The sequence goes on from CAYUBO010000047.1 coordinate 3,676, forward strand.
TTTTGCGACTCCTGCGCTGCTACAGCGATAGGAGAGCAGAGGAGCACTGCAATAATACCGATGAATATCTTAATACGTGTGTTCATAGTGAGAGATTGAAAATAAGGGCAGAAAGGATACCTCCTGCCTGAGGAGTGTCAACAGATATTCACCTTAAGATACGAGAACACAGATATTGATAAGTAGGCAAAAAAGATGTATAATATAAAATACGGAAATGGGAATAGTCACATCAGTCATTGCGTTTATAATTTTGGGGGCGATCGCACTTCATGTGATTGGAGTAATTAAGAATGTCATAGGGGTTGTCATAATCATCATTATGGGGGCTCTTGTATGGTATGGATTGAATGAGCACTATTCGATAAGTGGACAGGATGCCATTAAATACTCACGCGAGAAGACGGATTACATCATAAATCAAGCGTCTGAAGATCTGGATAGAGCAGTTGAACAAAGTAAGAATGGAGAGTTTGGAGAAGGTCTTGTTGAAGGTCTTGAGGAAGAAATGAACCGAGTTGCTGCAGGGCAATCAATAACAGAAGGAAGGACTGGTCCTCAGAAGAACTATCTTAAAAACATCATTCCTAACGCGAAAAAGTATCTTCTTGAGCCACTGAAGAAGTTACTTCCTTAGAGTAGATATAGGGATGTATCCTTGAGTAGTGAAAACAGTATGTGATCAGATCCTGTCACAATCTTTCTATGCGCGATCCGTTTTAGATGTCGCGCCGGACCTTTTAGGTAAGTATCTGATATCTGATTATGGTGAAGGAATTATTACAGAAGTAGAAGCATACGATGGTCCGAAAGATCTCGCATGCCATGGACGGTTTGGTAAGACTGATCGTACAGAAGTAATGTTTGGTCCTGGTGGATATTGGTATGTCTATTTAATTTACGGCATGTATCACATGTTCAATGTGGTTACAGGAAAGGATGGATATCCGTCAGCGGTACTTATCCGAGCCGTTTCAAATTGGAATGGTCCTGGAAAGCTCACAAAAGCAATGAATATTGATAAGTCATTTAATGGAGTGAAGATTGATCCTGCGTCAAAGCTTTGGATAGAAGATCGGGGAATTGAAGTAAAAGAATCGGACATTATTAAGAAGCCGCGGATTGGTGTCGACTATGCCGGTAAGTGGGCAAAGAAGCCTTATCGGTTTCTTATAAGAAGTTAGTGCTATACTTCCTTCACATTTTCCCCGCCGATTATGAAAAAGTTCAAAACAGCGCATTTTATTCTGATTGCCGTCATCATTGTTGTCGTATGGGTGTGGACTGGATACAACGGACTTGTTACAGCAAGTGAGAAGGTAGATGAATCTTGGGCGCAGGTCGAGACGCAGTACCAAAGAAGAATCGACCTAATCCCCAACCTTGTGAGCACCGTGAAAGGTGCAGCGGAATTTGAGCAGGAGACATTTTTGGAAGTAACCAAAGCGAGAACACAATGGCAGCAAGCTCCTACAATCAATGACAAAGTTGCAGCAGGAAACCAGTTTGATTCTGCATTCTCTCGTCTTCTCCTGACATTCGAAAACTATCCTCAGCTTCAGGCTACACAGGCATACCGTGATCTTATGACTCAACTGGAGGGAACGGAGAACCGTGTTGCAGTTGCGAGAAGGGATTTCAACCAGCAAGTTAGAAAACTTAATATTAAGGTTAAGAGATTCCCGACGAACATTCTTGCTGGACTGTTCGGGTATGAGCCAGGACTATTCTTTGAGAGCGTCGAAGGATCAGAAGAAGCACCTGTTGTTGATTTCGAAGGTACTGAGTAATCCATGTTGTTTAAAGTGCTACTCACCACAGTTCTTCTCTGTGCGGCTCCCGTCACACATGCTTTTGAAGTTCCTCCGAACGACGGGTTTGTAACTGATGCAGCTGGGATTCTTGATGAAGCTGAGGAGCAGCAGATTGAAGAGGTAATACAGATATTCCGTGATCAAACAAGTAATGAGATTGCAGTTGTGATCGTCAATTCACTCGATGGAGAACCGATTGTGGATGCTGCAATAGAGATCGGTCGTAAATGGGGAGTGGGAACTAAAGAGAATGATAATGGGATTGTTCTGCTTGTGGGCTACGAAGATCGAGAGATGTTTTTGGCAGTTGGATATGGTCTCGAAGGAGCGGTACCGGATCTTGCTGCAAAAGGAGTGATTGAACAGGATATAGTTCCGCAGTTTAGAGATGGTGCATATGGAGTTGGCATTGCAAAAGGCGTTGATTCACTCATCAAATTAATTGGTGGTGAGTACACAGTTGAGAGGTATGAGAATTCAAAAGATGGTGGAGGATCATATGGGTGGATTATTTTCTTTTTCCTCTTTCTTCTAGAAGTTGTAGCGTCGTTCCTTGCAAGGTCAAAATCATGGTGGCTAGGTGGAGTACTCGGCGCAGTATTTGGAATTATCCTGACTGTTATTTTTGGATGGTGGTTAAGTATTCCTGCTCTTGCTATCGTAGGGTTGATCCTCGATTTTATTGTTTCTAAAAATCCTCCAGGAAGTGGAAAAGGAGGTTTCTGGATTGGAGGTGGAAGATCTTCCGGAGGAGGATTCGGAGGATTCAGCGGAGGAAGCTTTGGTGGTGGAGGTGCAGGAGGAAGTTGGTAATGTCGTCATTTTCCTCCGGCATTTGATGGCAAGATGTAATTAAGAGGCCACGGTGCTTTTGCTTTACCGGGGTTCACCATCATCTTTATTCCGCCAATGAGGAAGTGAACTCCAACAAGGAGCCCCCCTAATTGAAGAAGGGCCGGGACTGCATTTTGTGCAGCTCCTGCAATCCGACTTCCTGCTGCCTTGGAAACCTGCCCTAGGTTATTAAACACAGGTCTTGCTCCAACTTTTGCAGTTTCGAACCCCACCTTCCCAACTTCAGCTCCAATCTGCGGAACGCTCTTTATTGGTGCAGCTGCCGGGTCGATTGAGCCGAGCTCGAAACCTTCACCTACCATTAGTATTATTATACAATATAAAGATAATATCAGCAAATAGGCTATCCAAGCTGGAAATAGTAAGAATCCAAGGAATCCTTTATACTGAACCCATGATCGAATCCTTCCTCATTGCGTACTTTCTGCATCATTTTCAGATTCAGAGAGATACCACTCCTCCACCTGTACCACGATCGGTTTATGTTAGAAATCTCGAAGGCGGAAGACTTACAGTAAGATCACACCCGCAGGGTGGGAGAACCATTGCTCCGGGTATGCAAAGGATACCGATGCTCGACATTATGATTGATGCATCATGTACCAGTGATGTTGCACTGTACGATCTTACTGTCCGCAGAAAGGGGTTGGGATTAAACAGCGATATCGATCGTGTTTATGTAATGAGTAATGGGAAGCGAATCTCCCGAACAAGGCAGGTGAGTAATAACAGAGGTGACATAAGTTTCCACTTTAGAAATCAAATTATTCCGGCATGCGGATCAAAAACATTATCAGTCTTTGCGGACTTTTCAACCAGTGCATCCATTGCGGGGGAGCATACATTTGTAATTGAGAATGAATATGATCTCGGGAGCAGCGCGTCGAAGATAATCTTAGATAAAGGTCCGATGGTGTATCCCACAAAAAGAACAAGTGGACGAGTGATTGGAACCATATCAGTTGATTACTTAAATGTAACAAGCCCGGTTCGCTACGGTAACAATCGAACCATTCAAAGGTTTGTGCTGGAGGCAGACAATAGAACGCATCACATAATTGAAAGTATTACTTTTACAAATGAGGGATCTGCGCGGAATGCAGATTTGCAGGATTTGTATCTGCAAGCGGGAAGAAAAATTATGACAAATATACTTCCGTGGATGGAAGGAGATAGAATAACTTTCTATTTTGATCCTCCCGTGTCGCTAAGGAAGAATCATAGAAGAAAATTTGAACTCAAAGCAGACGTAATGGCTAGTCGATCAAGGACGATACGACTTGAAATTGAAGAGCCGAGCGACATAGTCGCTGAACCAGTTCTCGGTCGATAATGTCAATTGTCAAGAAGCAGCAGAAACGGCACACTATGTCTAATCCTTCCGATCACTTCTCGATGAATAAGAAAATCCCCTGCCTTCTATTTGTACTCCTGCTAACGGCGTGCAATCAGGGTGAACAAATCCCGGAATTGCCAAGTGAGGAGGTATTGCAAAATGCTGCACGTGCAACTCAGGAACTTGCGTCAGCGCAGTTTAATGCAAATGGAACTTTTGATTTGAAGGTAGAGAACGCGTGGAATTTATCAGGTAAGGGGAGCATGGAAGGAGTGTTAAATAATGGTGGAGATCAGGTCCAATTTTCAGTCTCCATTGAAGGAGTCAGTACAAATCAAGATGAGCCTTTCTCTTTTATGGGATCTGCAGATGTAATTGTAGGTGGTCCGCAAGAATATTACTTGAAGCTCAACAGTGTCGCTGCTGAACCGATGAATATGTTCATGCAGCCGGGAATTCTTTCTTTGGTTCTTAATAAATGGTGGATTCTCCCGCAAGAAGAAGGTGCCGAAACAGCGGCTCCACTTACACCGGATCCCAGACTTTTGCATGCACAGGCTGAGGTTGTGACTGTAACTGAAAGTCATGGAATCGAAAAAATTGGAGAACGAAATGTATACCATTACACGACAACTGTAGATCCTGAGAAACTTGCGGATTACTTGGAAGTTGTCTCAGAAGAACGTGGGGAAGAATTTGATCGAGATGAGATCTTCGAAATAGTAAATGAAGGAAGTGCTTCAGGAGAAATATGGATTGATGCAGAGACGTTTTTTGTCCACAAACTTAAGTGGAAGATCAAGCCGATAGTTCTTGCAGATTCTACTCAGGAGATTTCCGGAGAATTTACTGTGAACTTGTGGAATCACAATCAGGCACTTGAGATACAACTTCCAAATGATGCAATGCTATTTAGTCCGGAAAATTTTGTCCCTACAATACCAAGTATTGAGGAAGCTGATGATATTCTTCAGCATCTGGAAGGACTGGAAGGAGTCCCCGATCAGCCGGTACTCGATGAAGACATTCTGGATTACTTACTTTATGGTGAATAAGAATGGCTCCCAAGAAACCATCAGTTGACGGCATTAGCGAGGCGACAAAAAAGCCAGAGGAGGGTGGTGGTAAGAAAGAAAGAAAGAAAAAGGGTCCTTCAAAGAAGAAGATCAAGACAATGAAGACAGTACTGATTATTCTTGTAGGCTTACCGTATGCT
>CAYUBO010000048.1:0-8825 GCA_964443095.1 uncultured Candidatus Peribacteria bacterium
GGAAACTCTTCCTCCGCCAGCTTACGCAGGCGGATTCTCGAAGGAATGTTGAAATGATGGAGAAGATTACAGGCATGCTGAATGAAAATGGATACATACACATTGGCGTTCCGAATGGATCATCTGTTCTATCGCAAACTAAATCTAAATCGGATCTTTTACGCAAAGGCCCTGCACAGCCACTGGAACACATCAACATTTTCTCCCATGACTCACTCATTAAGTTCATGAGGCAATTTGGCTGTAAACCTGCATCACAGAGAGAAGCCTTTTTGCGATGTACAAGCCCGAAAGTCCTGATTAGAGATACAATTCTAATGTTCGCCAGATTTCTTCCGGCATCAGTATTTCCACGTAAAACTAATCTTCTATTTAAGAAGAGCAAGTAACCGATCTTTCTCTTTCTTCGGAAGATCCAATCCTTTAGCGAAGTCTCTGAAAGTTTCTTTCGTTACGTTCTTCCCTCTCGTTAGCTTCTTCATTTTCTCGTACGCACCACTCACACCATTCTTCCTTAGAACCATCTGCACTGCTTCTGCTAAAACTTCCGGATTATCATCGAGCTCCTTCTTTGCCTGAGCCTTATCGAGTGAGATCTTGGAGAGTCCTCTCCTCAGTGACCTCATCGCAAGGTAGTGGTACCCGAACGCAACACCAATGTTTCGCTGTACAGTTGAGTCGCTCAGGTCACGCTGTAAGCGACTGATCGGGAGTTTTTCCGCGAAGTGACTGAAGAGTGCATTGGCAACACCAAGGTTTCCCTCAGCATTTTCAAAATCTATTGGATTAACTTTGTGCGGCATTGTTGAAGACCCTACCTCTCCCTTCGCTGTCTTCTGTTTAAAGATGCCACGGGAGATGTACTGCCATGCATCACGACTAAGATCTATTAGGATCGTATCTATTCTGAACATGATGTGGCTAAGTTCCGCGAGATCATCGTGCGGATTGATTTGTGTTGTGTGTGCCATGGGTTGCAGACCAAGTGATCGAACGAACTTGCGGCCAAATGATTCCCATCGGAAGTTTGGATATGCCGCTCTGTGAGCTGCGTAGTTAGCAACTGCTCCACCAAACTTTCCGCTCATTTTGAATACCTTTAGTTGATCGAACTGGCGTTCTAGACGATCTGCAAAAACAAAAAGCTGCTCGCCAACTACCGTTGGTGTTGCAGGCTGCCCGTGTGTGAGACTTAGCATTGGTACCCTCTGCCACTTCCTCCCTAATCGATTAAGATCCGCGATAACGGATTTTACTGTAGGACGGGTGACTTCCTTGAGAGCACGATGGATCAGGAGTCCGTACGCGAGATTGTTTACATCTTCACTCGTGAGACCAAAGTGGATAAATTCAAGATGAGGTTTGAGGCCCGGAATACGACCTGCCTTTTCTTTTAGATAGTACTCAACCGCCTTCACATCATGGTTCGTCTTACGCTCGAATGACTTGATTCTTTTTGCATCTAAAGCACCAAACCTATCAATAATTCTGAATAACGAATCCTTTTGCTTCTTCTTTAAACGAGGCAAATCTTTAATTTGCGACTCTTCGCTTAGTGCAATGAAGTATTCGATTTCTACTTCCACCCGCGCTCCCATGAGCGCTTCCTCACTGAAAAATTCGCACAGCACTTCCACCTTCTTCTTGTAACGACCATCGAGTGGACTGAGGCTCGCCATGGACTAAAATCCTACCTTTTAGCTAAAGAAAGAGCAATTAAAAAGCGCACTATATAAGCTCTTAAGGCCTATTTATGCTTCTTGGGCTTAGGCTTCTTTCCTGTAAAGTGTTCCTCAAATTCTTCTATGGACATTGTCTCCTGCTTAAGAAGAATTTTCGCAAGGCCATCAAGCTTCCTGCGGTGCTTTTTAAGCATGCCAACTGCACGAGCATACTGATCTTTAATCACAAGTTTCACAAACTCATCAATCTGCTTCGCCTTCTCTTCTGAATAGTTACGTGTGATTGCAGGGTCAACTCCCAAGAACATTGTCCCCTGCTTCTCCCCATATGATACAAGACCAAGGTCATCGTCTCCCATTCCGTAACGCATAGCCATGTCACGTGCAATTTGGGAGGCACGCTCGATGTCATTACTGGCACCGGTTGTGATCTCACTAAACACAATCTCTTCAGCCGCACGCCCTCCAAGAAGTCCGCAGATCTCGTCTAGGAACTTTTTCCTGCTTGTTGTGTACTGGTCTTCCTGGGGCAGGAACCACGTGACTCCGAGTGCGGCACCACGTGAGACTATGGAAATCTTGTGCAGTTCATCACTCTCTGGGCAGAGGAAACCGACAATCGCATGGCCGAGTTCGTGATAAGCAGTTATCTCTTTTTCCTTCTGCGTAAGCTTGCGTGATTTCTTCTCAGGCCCGATAGTTACTTTCTCAACAGCATCAACTAGATCTGCTTGTGATACGGTCTTGTGCTTGCGCTTCGCGGCGAATATCGCTGCCTCGTTCATTATGTTTTCCAGATCTGCACCGGTAAGCCCAACTGTCTGCTTGGCTACTACCTTGAGATTGTTATTCTTTCCCATCTTCTTATTTTTTGAGTGCACTTCCAGGATCTGTTCACGCGCTATTAGATCCGGCTTATCTATGAATATACGACGATCAAATCTACCGGGTCTAAGAAGAGCACGGTCCAGAACGTCCGGACGGTTTGTGGCTGCTATTACAATCACATTGGTCCCCTGCTCAAATCCATCCATCTCCGTAAGAATCTGGTTGAGTGTCTGCTCTCTTTCATCATGGCCTCCGCCAAATCCCGCTCCCCCACGCTGTCTTCCAACTGCATCAATCTCATCAATAAAGATGATACATGGTGCATTGCGCTTTGCCCGCATGAAGAGATCTCGAACCCTACTAGCACCAACACCAACGAACATCTCCACAAACTCTGAACCAGCAATAGAGAAGAATGGAACTCCTGCTTCACCCGCAACTGCTCGAGCAAGAAGAGTCTTACCTGTTCCTGGTGCTCCAACAAGAAGTACTCCCTTTGGAATCTTTGCACCGATGTTCGTATATTTTTTTGGATTCTTAAGGAAGTCGACCACCTCAACAAGATCCTCTTTTGGCTCCTCCATTCCTGCTACATCTTTAAACCGTGTTTTAACCTGCTTCACATCTGCGATTCTGGCTCGTGATTTACCGAAAGACATTGCAGTTGATTGGCTTCGTGCAATCCCTCTAAAGAGCCAAATAACACCAACTACTACAAGAAGAAGAAATAGCAGATCTGGCAGGATTGCAATCAGCATGTTTGCCGCCTCTCGGTTTTCAATATCAACTATTGCCGGATTTTTGGGGTCATTCCAGCCGAGTTGGCTAACCGTATCTCGTGATTCCTTATATGACTTAAGAGCTGCACCGGTATTTGTAACAGCAAATACTTTGTTATCTCTTATTGAAATACTCTCCAGCTTTCTCTGTGAGTACATACGTGTCACTTCGCTGATAGATACTTCCTGAGCATCGGCAAACTTTTTGTCCTGCTCGCGCTGCGGGTTTGTGAGCGAAAGGATTGCCATGCTGATAAGCATCGCAAAAAGAATGAAGCTTAGTAGCCAACGAGAATTCCTGGGTTGTTTTCCACGTGCAACTGCCATAACACTTACAGAATAGCGGGTTTTATGCTGTTAATACTAGAATTTTATCAGCTTTTAGCTTTTAGCTTATAGCTGGTAGGAAGACCCTACAAGCTACCAGCTACAAGCTTTTCAAGAACTATCTTTTCCTCCTTATTGCTGCCCATCCTCCGGCAGCACCAGCTGCAATGATTGCCAAAGCAGCGGGACCTGTCTCCCCGATTGGGGGATGCCTACTTACTGCCATAAGAGACGCAAGTGGCAGCTGATACTGAGTAGGCTGCTGCATGATAGGCACCTGATAAGGCATCTGCTGGTACGGATTCATCTGGTACTGGTTTGCCTGATATGGATTCACCTGATACGGATTTGTCGGAGTCGGTGCAGGAGCTGCCTCTGTAACACACTGATCTGAACATCCGTCTCCTGAATTCTCATTTCCATCATCACAGCTTTCACCGCTATCTACAGTGCCATCACCGCATGATGCACGCATACAATCTCTCCGGCATGCATCTGGTTTATTATTCGAATTTTTCTTGCCATCATCACACTGTTCGTCTTCTGCGATCCGACCGTCTCCACATCTGATTTTAGAAAGAGTGCAATCTGATCTGCATTCCTGAGGATAATCTTTAGGATGTTTTTTCGGTTCACACTCCTCTCCTTCATCAATCACTCCATCTCCACATTCAGATTCCAGCTCTTCAACTATGCACTCGTCTGAGCACCCATCACCTATTTCATTATTTCCATCGTCGCATTCTTCATCTTCCTCAACTTTTCCATTGCCACACTCGATTGCCGCACCAAATAAATCTTCTTTTTCCCTCTGACATGCAGCGGAACATCCATCACCATTTTCTCTGTTTCCGTCATCACATTGTTCGTAATCATCAATCACACCATCTCCACAATCTTCTGATTTGGTACAAGCCGCAGAGCACCCCGGACTACCATCACAGTCTTCTCCGGTATCTATGATTGAATCACCACATACCGGAAGTGCGCAATTTAACCTACATCGATCCGGTGCAGTATCTGAATTCCCGGACCCCTGATCGCACTCTTCACCAAAGACCCAGTCCACAACAAAATCTCCACAATACGGAAGCTTGCAATCTTCTCTACAGGCATTCGGATCATCATCTGAATTCTTACTTCCGTTATCACACTCCTCTCCGGCATCGATGTTTTCATCGCCACAGTATGGTCCAATGTCTCCTATATTTTCCTTATCACCAATCCCCATTGCATCAAGATTCTCCTCTCCAATAAGCTGTACAAGCATATTCTTGCTATCATCCATCTCCCATCCAATCATTTCGAGAGAAGCTATGCCAACAGCCATAACAAGCATACTGGCCAGCATCATGCGACGGGTGGAGTTGTAGTAGAACATTCTTATTGTAAATATTATCAGAAACGGCGATTTGTAGACAATGAGTAACCACAGGGAGTCCTAGGATTCTTTTAACTTACTAGCCTTCCCTGCTACACTGCCCTCCATGTCTGAATCAAGCATAACTGATGTGTGGAATAAACGTGGCTTGCTGCTCGCGATATTGATAATACTATTTTCGTACTTTACGTACTTTCACAACTATCAAAATCCACCCGATCTTTTCTGGGATGAAAATTACCATCTCGCAAGTGCTCAGAAATACTTGAATCAGGTCTACTTCATGGAGCAACACCCTCCGTTCGGTAAATTAATAATCGCCCTCGGCGAGAAGATAATGGATGCTAATCCTGTTGATGATGATTTTATTGGGACTGATTATGGAAAAGATCTTCCAGATGGATTCTCATATGTTGGATATAGATTATTCCCCACTTTGTTTGGGTGGCTCCTGGCTCCCCTTATATTCTTTATTTTCCTTGTACTAAGTAAACGCCCTCTAATATCAGCTCTTCTTACATTCCCATACATATTTGATAATGCTTTGATTGTGCATCTTCGCGGAGCAATGCTTGAGCCCCCGCTTCTCTTCTTCTCCGCAGCAATGATTCTTCTGTGGCTATTACTTGGAGAATCAACAAAAAAACCTGTGAGGTTCGGATTGTTATCATTCTTGTTCGGAATATCTTTCGGTCTGGCTCTTACTACAAAAGTAGTAGGACTATTAATGATCCTTCTATTCCCGATACTTTTCTGGCAATTGAGATCCAATCGTTCAAATGTAATGAAGTTCTTCTCACTGAGCATGCTTGGATTTCTCATTGCCTATGTTTCTGTCTGGCAAATACATTTCTCCCTTGGGAAAAACATAAATGAATCTCTTTCCAATGAGGGGTACTACGAAGCATCTGAAAGATACAAAGAACTGATCAAAGAAGGAAAAACTTCTTTTCCTATAATGCTTAAAGACTCAATTAAGTTTGTCGGTCATTACAACGATGGTGTACCGACCCTGGATTTATGCAAGGAAGTAGAAAATGGCAGCCCTGCATTCTTTTGGCCAACCGGGAGTCGAGCAATAAGCTACCGATGGGCAACTCCTGACGGGCTTCATACTAAATATCTGTATCTTGTAGCCAATCCTGTTTCATGGCTTGTTGGACTAATCGGAGTGATATTTGCAACGATTCTAGTTGTTGGCTCTTACCTACTGCCAACCCAAAAGAAAATGAAATATAGATTTTATATGCAAGTCATATTGTTCCTGTATTTCTCGTACATGATTGCCATCTTGCAGCTAGATAGAGTTATGTATCTGTATCATTACTTCATACCATTATTGTTCAGCTTCATTCTGTTTGGGCTGGTTGTTATGGAAATCCAAATGATCGGGAAGTTTAAGATTACAGAACACGGAAGAGCTCTTACTCTTCTAAGCATTGCTGCTTTAATCTTTGTATCGTTCCATTTCTACAGACCACTGACGTACTACGAACCTATAACTGATGAAGCATTCCAAAAGAGAGTAATATTCCCTCTTTGGGAAATGAAATGTGCAAACTGCGATCGAGAAAGCATTTTAGTGAAACCGAGAAAGGAAGATAAAGAAGAAAAAGACTAAGTATTCTTATATTTCCTTCTCATCTTCCATAGCTCTTTAAAGGCACGTAATACTACAAAAGGATTATTACCTGTCTGTTGACCATGTAGCCTCGGATAGTGAGGTACCGGAACCTGAGCAAAAGGAATCTTATAATACTTCAATGCAAATAGTACTTCTGCATTAAATAAAGCACCGGTTGAGTGTGTTGGACGGATCTTTTTCCAAATAGATTTTTTAAATACTTTCATCGCACAATTAAGATCCTTTACCCGCACACCAAGAAAGACACGAACAACAACATTGAATAACTTTGCATTTAAAGTCCTCACTGCACGATCAGCTCTTTTCTCTCTCCAGCCAGCCACAAAATCATACTTTGAAATTTTTGTCAGAAGCTTACTGAAATCCGAAGGATCAAACTGCCCATCGCTATCCATAAAGGCTATGAGATCCTTATTGGCTTTATCGCATCCGCTTTTTACTGCAGCACCATACCCTTTATTAGCTTCATGATTAATTACAACAAGCTCACTCATATCTGACTTCAGACCAGATAATATTTTTTCTGATCCATCACTCGAACCATCATTAACAACAATTATTTCTCCATCAATTCCATCTTTCTTAAACCATTCAGAACAGGAACGGACCGTTGCTTCAATGTTTTCTTCCTCGTTAAAACAAGGAAGCACTAAAGATAAGTGCATAATATTCAGATAATACAAAAGCATTCTCAGGCTTATGAAGCCTAAAATCAATGATTTAACCAATACTTATGTTGAATTTACATTCCACCGGAAAAGCTAAAAGATTGTGCCCATTTCCCGTATTGATCCACACTATGGTAAAGTTTGAGACCATATGAGACGCAATACCCTTCTTGTCCTCATATGGATTGTGGCATTCACAATGATTGGTGTTTGGACAGCACCTAGTATTCGGGGCACTCAAGACACAAAGATATACCAAAGTATCGGCGAAGATATTAATAAGATTGCTTCAGGAGAAGATATAAAAATGGATAGTGAATACCCTCCATTGGCATCTTCACTTTTCTACATTGCAGAATCCAACCCATTTGAACTTCCATTCGAGTATGCATGGATAATACTTATTGCTCTTGTTATTGCCATGTGCTGTATCTATGTATACCGCAATGGCGATCCCCCGAATGCATTTATTCCAGCAGCTGCAACTACGCTAACTGCAATATTTCTTGGTAGAGAATTGGTTTTTGCACGGTTCGATATATTCGTAATGGCCATGCTATTTTTGTGCTGGTATTCATTCCGAATTGAACGATATCGCAGTAGTGCTTTTTTTCTTATACTCGCCGGTTGTCTCAAGTTAGTTCCTCTCGCATTGCTTCCCATACTTTGGTTTTCAACTGATACAAAGCACAAGCGTGATTTGATAATAGGCTCAATTTTGGGGATTGTTTTCGCGGTTGTTACACCTGCACTATTTATTGGAATCGGTACGACAATCGATAATATTAATTACTTTGTTAATTACCACAGCTCACGAGGAGTTCAGGTAGAAAGCACATGGTCTGGTTTAAACATTCTGCTAAATAATTTTTGGAACGACGTTTCCAAAATAAGCTTCCATGCATTATCCGCACAGAATACCAACTTAGGAAAAGGAACCTTAATTGCCAGCTTTGCTCTTTTTATTCTTGGTTTATGCACAGCATGCATATCCGTCTTCAAGTTACGAAAAAGAGGTGAAGATCCATTTACTATTCCTTTCTTATTACTAATCCTGTGGATTCTTGGAGTTAGCCCAATTCTTTCACCTCAGTTCCTTGTCTGGATTGTTCCAATTGTTGCAGTATGGATGATTGAGCAATCCAGAAAATTGCATCAGATAGATGCCAATCGAATTCAGGCAATTCTTGCATTATCAGGTATTTGTATAGCAACTCAATGGATATTCCCGTACCACTACACACAGTTTCTCGATCAAGATTCGATTATAAACACGATAGTACTGAACATACGAAACGGATGTATATTTTGGCTTATATGGCTTCTTTACAAGCAAATTCGACCTAAGAGATCAAAGCGAAATAAGCTTTATAGCTACATTAAAAGGAAGCACACGAAAAAAAGTTTCATAGTTGATACATGCATTTTTGTTGCGGGAATAATTACAGTTTCTATTCTCAATTCACAAATTTCTCCGAATATTGGAAACGCAACATATCAGTTTGAGGGGCATGA
>CAYUBO010000049.1:0-269 GCA_964443095.1 uncultured Candidatus Peribacteria bacterium
TGGAAGTACTGTTTTTCAAGACCTGCATTTATATTCACGACTATTTGCAGGCGACATTTGTTATTTCATATGCTCTTTTAGGAATGGGGATCGGTTCTGTTATTGCGAGTCGCATTAAAAAGCTTCCAATATATATTCTTCAGTTGCTTCTAATCATCTCAATAGTACTTTCGTTCTTAAACTTTGTTCTATTCCCGGTATACCTATTCTTCTCGCCAATTCTCATAGCTCCATTTGCTCTAGGAGCAATAATAATTGCTTATTACCTC
>CAYUBO010000049.1:321-8796 GCA_964443095.1 uncultured Candidatus Peribacteria bacterium
GAGAAGAGAACGCACATGGCATCTATTTCTACGATTTGATCGGTGCCACACTTGGTGTTTTTTCAACATTATTAGTATTACCTATCTTACGTGAAGAGAACACGTTCATGCTGCTTCTTACAGTTCTCTCACTTCTATTCTTTGTTGGGTCATTTAAGAAGTCATTATTTGCGTATTTATTCTTGTTATTTGCAGCAGTGTCATTCGGTATAGGTGTTTTACATCATAACAATGACTTCCTGAACTTTGCCAAGATTGTTCGTTGTCAGGAGGGAATGGACCAGAAGAAAATCTTTTGTTTTAAAAATTTGCGTCTCGATGGTTCATACGGTTCGAATATACAGAGAATAGATGTTATTGATACTAAGACTCCATACATTAAATACGTACTGTACGACGGGTTAATTAATGATCACATAACTACACACACAACTGCTAACTACGTTTTTGATAGAAGAGTTATCACTGGTCTTGTTGATAAGCCAAATATATTTATTATTGGGACTGCTGCAGAAGGGATATTGCGTCCGACTGTTGCTCAGCAGGGAACAGTTGATGGGGTTGAGATAAACAAAGCAATCATGAAGATAATGCGAGGGCCTTATTATGATTTTACGAAGAAAATATATGATGATATTGATGAGTTTCATGTTGCGGATGGAAGGAGTTTTCTTAAAGGGAGTACTCAAGGAAAAACTTACGACATGATCACTCTCATTAATACTCATATGATGAGAACGGCAGGGCATTTTGGTCCTCCCGAATATCTTCATAGCAAAGAGGCGCTAAACGAATTTTTAAATCGCTTATCTGCTAACGGATATCTTGTTTTTGAAGAGCGCAATGCACATGAACAGGCTGAGCAGGGTGTCTTGCGGATTGTTGCAACAATCATTAAAGCTTTAGAAGAAAGAGGAATAGATAACCCTCTTGATCATATATTTGTTTACGATTGGTATGGAAATAGAAGTAGAAATAGAGGAAATCTATATACAAATATTCTCGTAAAGAAAACGCCTCTTAATGATCAGGATTGGAAAGCTATCAATGTTTGGGCTTATTCTCTTGGTATCTATGAGGAGCGAAAAGAAATTATTGCTCTACATCCTACTGACGTCGTTCATCCTGAATTTCAGAATACGGAAGAAACTTCATCTTTCATTCCGAGGCTAAATACATTGTTGGATGAATATGCGAGCAATGGAATTATCCCAAGCATTATTGACGGTGTATCAATTGAACCTATTACCGATGATCGGCCGTATCCTTGGATAAGCATTGAGAGTACCAAGCTTTTGCAGAGAAAACTTTTGATTTCTGCATTGGTATGCGGAGGTGTTCTTCTTGCAATGCTTTTATTCTTTTGTTTGTTCGACAGGAGTTTGTTCAGGAGATCGATGTATCCATTTACTTCGTATTTTGCATTACTTGGTTTGGGATACATGATCATAGAAATTGGGTTACTTAATTTCTATCAAATGTTCTTAGGTTCTCCAACGTATTCACTTGTCTTCGTACTTGGAACTCTTCTTCTCTCATCTGGAATAGGCAGCTTGCTTTCCGGCAAATACTCCAAAGGGAAGGCTGTCATTATTCTCATGAGTTTGATACTTCTATGTCTGTATCATATGTTAGTTAACAGGCAACTAATTTCATCAATAAGCAGCGTTCATGCTCTCACGATCATTCTAGTAACTCTGAGCATCGTTCCACTCGGTTTTTGCATGGGGTTACCGTTCCCGTATGGGATTGAAGCGCTAAAAAAGAAGGTCTCTGATAAGTACACGTCACTAATGTTTGGAATAAATGTTGTGTTTGGTGCGTTCGCAACAATGCTTGGCATGTACCTGAGCGTAATTGTAGGTTTTCAGGCTACGTTCTTCGTCGGAATACTCTGTTACATAGTCGCATTCCTGATATTCAGGAAGTGGGTTGCTAATTAATACTAAATCTTACCGGAATCCTCAGTTCATCTTCATACTCAGGAAGTCCTGATGGGTTTGCTTTCTCTAGGATCAAGGTACCCTGATCAATCCCATCAGTTTCTGCTTCAATCGTTCCCTCAAACTGTACGAAATCTTCCGTCATCCAATTACTCTTTGCAGTTGCGTACGATTCTCCAATCACATTCCCATCAAGATCTGTCACCCTAATAGGGAAGTCTCCCTCAAAAAACCATGTTCCACGCGCTTCACCGGAGACAGTAATCACGTCACCAACTTCAGTGTTCGGTCTAGGTTCATCAACACGTATCAAGTCCATCTTCTCAAGTTCATCACCAATATCCTGTACGAATAATCTTCCGTCTGCTGTACGGCACTGCTGCGGGTAGCTCTCCATGATTGGATAACCCGCTGCTGCGCACTCATCAAAAGAGTTGATTGAAGATTGGTCCGCTTCTGGCTGACATCCAGAAAGAAGAATTATCGAAATAAGAATAAGCATCCGTTTCATATCTCTATTTTACCAGATACAACTGCCAGGGGATGGGACGAGATTCTTTAACTATCTCAAATCCAGCATCAATCAAAAGCTTTTTGAAAGATCCGGTACTCCATTTATTCATGTGTTCCTTGTAATTCCCGAGTCGGGTTATATTTCTGAGTCTCAGAAGATTACAAATGCGGAAGTGAGGCTCATTGGGGACACTGATTATGCAGTAGTTACTAGAAACTCTTTTTAGCTCTTTCAGCGTATCAGTTGGAGCAGGATTATCTGTGTGTTCCAGCATTTCCATACAGAGAACGAGATCAAAAGAGTTATCGCTGTAATCAATATTATTTGCATCACCGATTTTGAGATTCAGATCCGGAAAAAGTTCTTTGCCTTTATCAATTACACTCTGATCAATATCAATTCCTGTGATTCTGATGTCATCAATCTCGCTTTGTAGATGATTGATAATAAAACCTTCTCCGCACCCTACATCAAGTACTTTCTTTGTGCCGGTTTCTTTAACCATCTCAGTCACTTTCTTCAAAAAACGGTTTAATAGAAAGCGATGGAGAGGATTGCGGTTCCTGTACTTCTTCAAATTATTTGCCTTCATGGGAATATCGTAGCAGGGATGCTATTTATCATCTTACAAAAGAGGCTATAGTTACCCCATGAAGCTCTCCAGATACCTCCCATTTGCAGCTCTTTTCTGCTTTGTTCTGGTATGCCTTACGTATTACCCATTCGTTCAGCGGGTTCCGGATATTCAGAAGTACAACGGGATTGCGGAGATGATACAGACTGCGAGAGCATCAGAAACTTTGTCGTTCCAGGCGGAGTATCCGCCTTTGGCATCAGCACTTTTCTATCTGGTAAAACTTGTATCCTTCGGAGGATCGTTTGCTCTCGTGTGGGTGGGACTCTTAGTTGTTTTGATAATCGGGACTGCACTCTATGCACGTAAGTATCTGGATCCTATTCATAAGTACTCATTGGGTGCAGCAATAGTATTGGTGACAATCTTCATGAGTCCGCATGTTGCAATAGGTCGATACGAATTTGTTTTGGTGGTGCTTCTTTTTCTGATGTGGAAATCCTTCCTTATTGGAAGGCACAGAGACAGCGCTCTTTTTCTTACGATCGCAACAGCGTTCAAGCTGACTCCGGTAATACTGTTCCCGTTACTTTTTCTCTATGTACCGGTAAAAAAGTGGCGAAGCCTGATCATTGGTATCCTAATTGGAGTTGTCATCACGACTGCTATTCCTGTTCTTCTTTTCGGGTGGAATACAACTGTTGATAACGTTAAGTACATGCTTGATTACCACGGGGAAAGAGGTGTTCAGGCAGAGAGCATCTGGTCCGGTGTTCACATGCTCACAACTAATCTTGTTGGGGGAGAAGTAGCGATTGAATACCACCACGGATCGCATCACAACATGGATATCAGTGAGAATATTCCTCTTGTCTCCAGCATTATTGTTCTTGCTGGCATGATTTTCTTCTACTTTCTTGCATGGAGAAGAGAGAGAAATGCATCAGCAACTGATTCTTCACGGGAGGGAACTTTATTCCTTGTGCTTATGTGGGCAGTACTCTGGGCTCCGGTGTTTTCCCCGCAGTATCTCCTATGGTTCATGCCGTTACTACTCATCTGGATAGCAGAAAGGATGTGGAAAGAAAGATCGGTTGGAGGAATTAAACTGATGCTCGCAACGGTTCTGATCTTCATCATATTCGCGACACACTGGATTTACCCCGCTCACTACAATCAATTTGTGAATCAGGAAAGCATACTTCTCACAATTATCCACAATTTGCGAAATGTGTTGCTTCTAATAAGTGCCTATTTTGTGTGGAGGGAAATGAATGCGAGGCCCGCGAATGTGCAGTAAATAAGCGCTGTTTGCCGTGTTTGACTATATTATCAAAATATGGTATTATAATAATAGATACCAATATGAAATACTTTAATTTCATCATTAACGTTTCTCTTGTGGTTGCAGCCTGCGCAGTTCCATTTTCAGCCAAGGCATATCTGGATCCGGGCACAGGGAGTTACTTCCTACAGCTTCTTGCTGGGGGACTCTTTGGTGGCCTGTATGCAGCGAAAGTCTGGCGAAATGTCATTGTGAGTAAGACTAGAGGCATGTTTAAGAAAAACTAATAGGAGAAGCAGATACGAATGCACTACAATGAGCTTCAATGAAGCAAGTCGAGCAAAGCTCTTTCCGTGATCCGAGCGGTTTCGTCTACTACGAAGACGGAAAAGTTTTCAGGCAGATCAATACATCGTGTAAGGAAGACTACGACGAACTCATGTCATCTGGCCTGTATAAGAAACTACAGGACGAAGGGTTGATAGTGTCTCATCAGGAAATTGAAGGATCATCTGACGATCCGCAGGCGTATAAGTGCATAGAGGTGGAGAAGATTCCATACATCCTGTATCCGTATGAATGGAGCTTCAGCCAGTTCAAAGATGCTGCTCTTTTGACGCTCCGCATTCAGCAAATCGCTCTTGAGCATGGCATGTCACTGAAGGATGCATCGGCATTTAACATTCAGTTCAGAGGAGGCTCGCCGGTTCTCATTGATACACTGTCTTTTGAAAAACTGAAGGATGGAAGCCCATGGGTTGCGTATAAGCAGTTCTGCCAGCACTTCTTTGCCCCACTACTTCTGATGCAGTCTGTTGATGGAAGTTTCGGGATGATCCACAAACAGTACATCGATGGCGTTCCACTTTCATTCGCAAGCAAAATGTTACCTAAAAAAACGTGGCTGAAGATGTCTGCTGCCCTGCATGTGCATCTGCATGCGAGGATGCAATCGAAGTATGCAGATAAAGGATTGGAGGTCGGATCAAAAGTTAAAGAGAAGCATTTCTCCAAGCGGGCATTACTTGGGCTAGTTGATCAATTGCAGGGGGCAATCAAAAAGATCAAGTGTAATTATGGTATAACCGAGTGGGGTGAGTACTATTCAAATACAAATTACGATGATGAATCATTCAAGAGCAAGAAGGATCAATGTGATGCACTGCTGTTAAGTATCAAACCGGATAGCGTCGCTGATCTAGGTGCAAATGAGGGGACTTTTAGCAGATTAGCTGCAAAGCATGCAGAGTTTGTCCTATCCGCAGATATTGATCCTGTTGCCGTTGAATACAACTACCAAACTATCAAAAAGGATAAAATCCCCAATGTACTTCCGATGTTGATTGATCTTACAAATCCCAGTCCTGCAATCGGATGGGCAAACAATGAACGTAAGTCATTTTTGGAGCGAGCTAATGTTGATGTGGTGTTGGCGCTTGCCCTCATCCATCACATCTCAATTTCAAACAATGTTCCTCTGGAAAAATCAGCAGAACTGTTCAGTTCTATTTGCAAGAATCTAATAATTGAATTTGTTCCGAAGTCAGATTCTCAGGTGAAGAAATTGCTGAGTACAAGAGAGGACATCTTTCCAAGCTATACCATCGAAGGCTTTGAGAAAGCGTACGGGAAGTACTTCAATATTGAGAGCAAGCAGCAAGTGCAGGGGAGTGAGAGAACCCTCTATCACCTCAGTGTTCATTCATAGGAGAGAATTGCGCAGAAACGCAAAATAGTGTAGAATATTTTGATTTATGAGAAAAAAACTCATTGTGCATCCGTTTGCTTTTGCAGCATTCCCAATACTGGCATTTTTCTATTACAACAGGAATGAAGTTGAACTGGAGGCAATGCGAATGCCTCTCATCATTGCACTGGTAACAACTCTTGTGCTCTGGATGGTTCTGTATTTGCTGTTTAGGCGATCGCATCAAGGTGGGCAGAAAACAGCATTGGTTGTTTCGCTATTAGTTATCATCTTCTTCTCATATCAGCATGTTTACGGGAGCGTTGATTACTTAGTAGAGCAAATTCTGGGAAATGATTGGCTCAGGTCGTTCCCCATTGCCGTAGCACTCTCTTTTTCCTTGTTGGTTTTGTCACTTGCAGTGCGAGTGCTTTGCACGAATGCAGACCTAAGTCATCTAACGACTATTGCGAACAAAATGGCGATGTTCCTCGTGATAATGAATATGGGGAGCATCTTATATTTTGAATATTTCATTGATGGTAATTACACAATGAATGCGTATTCGAATATTCAACACGATGAATCTATTAAAGATACGCCGGATATCTATTATCTGATTTTTGATAGATATCCGCACTCAGACATCCTAAGAAAAAACTATGATTACGATAACAGATACTTTGATAGGTACCTTGAACACAAGGGTTTTTATAACGTAAAAAAAGCAACTGCGAACTATCCGCGGACAGAACTGTCATTGGCTTCATCTCTTGGTATGACCTATCTGGATTTCCTGACTCCAATTGTGGGTGAAAAGTCTTCGAGCATGGGTCCTATTAATAAATTGAGAGACGGAAGTAAAGTTGCAGTGTTCCTAAAAGGGAAAGGATACAGGTTTATTCATTTGGGACATCTCTACGGAAAGTTAGACAAGAACTCAGTTGTAGATGTGCGAATAAATAACTATAGGAAGAAAAACAGGATTGAAGGAGAAACAAAAACTACTCTCGAATCGTTCGGTATGAAATTGTTTGATGAAACAACACTGCTCGGATCGGTGATGACTTCTATGAGTATCAATAATAAAGAATACCCTTCAGACAAGTATCATCCTAAGGCAGTTTTGAAGGCTCAAGGAATGGAGAGCACATTTGAGGTGCTCAAACAGATCCCCAAACAGCAGGATAAGAAATTTGTATTCGCACATTTTGTAGTACCGCATGAGCCATACGTGTTCAATAGAGATGGAACTGTTGTGACGAGAAAGCAGACGAAACAGAGGACGAAACTTGCGGAGTTAAAGCATCAAATTGGATACACTAACAAAAAGATTTTTGAAGTAGTGGAAGCTATTCTCGCACAGTCAGAGAGTGATCCAATTATCATTATTCAGTCAGACGAAGGTCCGTATCCTGATGATGTATGGAATGAATCTACGTCAGTAAAGAAAAATAATCACACGTGGCACAAGGCGGATGACAAAACACTACAAGAAAAGCTGAGGATAATTAATTTCATTTATTTGCCTGAAGAGTACGAAAACCCTTTCTATGCAACGATAACTCCGGTAAATACGTTCAGAGTTCTCTTCAACGTAGTGTTCGGATCAAAGTTAGAACTACTGCCGGATAGGAACTACGTGTTTCACGATGCAAAGCATCTCTACAAGTTTATCGACGTCACTGATCGGGTTGCATTTATAGATTAGTTTTTCTAAACACTTTGTTGATCTAATGCTGCTTCAACATCTGATTCCAGTTGAGTAGGACTTGTATTTGCGATTATTTTACGATCAGGATCATGGTTATGTAGTTCAGCACTTGCTGTATTAGCATGCAGTGCTGCTTTCGGGACCCCCTCAGGCCCCTTGCCGCCACACTTAAGGCAATTACTTTTCAATACCACTTGAACCTTTCCTGCAACCTTCGCTAGTTCCCAGATTCTCAAATCAACATCCCCATCAGATTCCGGACCATCTTGAAGATATGCAGCAATCATTTCTGCTTGCGTAGCTGCTCCATTGTCTGAGCAACATTTGCCACCACATATTTTGAGTACCGGGAGATGATGAAGAGAATTCATTGGTGCGTGAGTCTAAAGATTTGGCTTAATTAAGGCAAGAAAGGTTATTTAGTATTTAGGGGCTCGGGGTGGCGTTGCGCACACCCCGAGCACATTTCGACAGCACATGGCAGCTCGCCCAGTTCCTCGGGGGGCCGACTACTGGTCTGCACCCGCGGGAGCCTCGCCGCTTTCGACGGACACCTGTTCAGCGTCGCTTCCGGAACCCCAGTTGATTGTGGGGTCGGTGGCGGCGAGCTGGGCCGCTTCTGTTTGGGCGGCGTCGCTTGCGGCCTGATTCGCTCGGGGGATGGCCTTGAGAACCTCGCCAACCGTTGGCGCTGAAACATCCGGGTTTTCAACATTCCTTCGAGAATCCGCCTGCGTAAGCTGGCGGAGGAAGAGTTT
>CAYUBO010000050.1:0-4577 GCA_964443095.1 uncultured Candidatus Peribacteria bacterium
TTACTATCGGCGTTAGGTTTTGTGAGGCATATCAAAAAAGCCTTCTTAAATATCAGAGCAGAGATGTATTTATTCTTCCTCCGATTCCTGCTCTTCGCTTTCTTCAATCTCTTCTTCCATCTCTTCAGAAGCTTCTGCTTTTACTTCTTCTTTCTTAGGTGCTGGAGTTGCTTGCGTCAGAGTCGTTGCCTTTAACGTGATCTGAACTTTGTCCTTCTTTGGTTCTTCCTCGGTTTCCTCGGATTCCTTGGTTGCTTCGGTTTCCTTCTTCACTACTTCTGCTTTATTAGTCTCTGGCTCAGATTCGGGTTCCTTTTCAGCAACAGGTTCAGGCTTTGGTTCCGGCTCAGATTCCGGTTCTGGCTTCTTTTCAACTACAGGTTCAGGTTTCTTCTCTTCTACTTTTTCTTCCACTACCGGTTCCTTCTCCGCTTGCGTCACATCCTCGGATTCCTCGGATTCTTCGGAATCCTTTTCCTCAGTCGCACCTTTCTCCCACTCCCCCTCCGGCGCACCCTCATCCACCTCCTTCTCCACCTTACCAAGAGCAGTCTTATTGAATTCTTTTTCTTCCATTTCTGTTTGTGGCTCGAGGAAGTCTGCAATTTTCTCTGCTTCTTCCTCCTTTTGCTTATCAAGTTTCTTTTTCTTCGCAGCTTCTTCTGCCTGTTTAAGAATTGCGGCAGTCGATGGATCAACAACTTCTTCTGGTATATCACTATCTTCAGCATCTTCAGAACCAGTTTCATCCTTTTTAGAGGCAGCATTTTCTTCCGCTTCTTTAGAGGCAGCTTCTGCCTCTTCTTTGCCCTCTCTTGCTATAACTTCATCAGGCTTGGTTGTAATGATGCTCTGTTCCTGCGGGCTTGCAACTATCTGAATAGCAACGTGCTTGCTTCCTGCGAAGAACAGACCTTGTCCAACATCCGAGTTTAGAAGAAGGTTCTTTTCACCATCAGTCAGATAAAATAGTTTCTGTAGGTTATCCACTGCAGAAGGGGATTGTTTAAGAAGAATCTGAAGTGATGCATTAGTGATAATCGGTTTTCCATACGGAGAGTTCACAAAGTCTTCAACGTCCTGAGTAATTGTTGTAACACCGAGGTAGTACTTACGAGCACGCTTGATTAGGCCGTACAGGAACTTAGCGGAGTCATCGTGCTGCATAAGGTTCCATGCCTCATCAATAACCATAATTCTTCGCTTAAGTTCTGCACGAATACGGTTCCAGAGGAAGTTCAGGATAACGTACATCGCGATTGGACGAAGTGCGTCTTCCAGGTCTCGAATCTGGAACACAACCATCTGGTTATCCAGTTGTACATTTGTCTGCTTATCAAATAGTCCGGCGTAACTTCCGTCTGAATACTTCGATAGCGTCTGTGCCATATTCTCTCCTCCTTCTGTTGTCATAAGAACATCCACAAGATCGTGCATTGTTGGAGGTTCAAGTTTCTCCGGATCTTCAGTTTCGAGTGTGATCTTCTTAAGTGCGTAAGTATCAATAATTGCTTTGTCCAGAATTCCGTCTTCAGAAGGCGTTAATGTTCCAAGCATCAGCTTAAAGAGACCGTGGAGGTTTATAACTGCGGCACGCAGCTCTTCACCTACTTTTGCATCTTTTCCACGAACTGGCATTGGCAAGTCAAATGGGTTAATGCAGTTGCTGCTTTGAAGTGATACCGGAATAAATGTTCCGCTTACAGTCTTAGCTAGTTCTACGTACTCATTTTCCGGGTCAATAACAAACACCTCTGTTCCAAACATCAATGATCTAAGAATCTCTAATTTCACTGTGAAAGATTTACCTGCACCAGATGTGGCAAACACGGTAGCGTTCGCATTAGGTAGATCAAATCTATCGAAGATAACAAGTGAGTCATTGTGACGGTTAATTCCATACAGGATTCCGTGGTCATCTGTAAGGTCGGCACTTGAGAAAGGGAAGCTTGCTGCAAGTGGAGCAGTGTTCATGTTTCTACTGATTTCCAGTTCGTCACGACAGAGAGGAAGACAGGAGACCCATGCATGTTCCATTTGGAACATTGCCGGTTTGGTCAGAATAAGTTTTCCTCCGAGCAGTGATTCAACATCTGTCTGAAGTTTCTTCAGTTTCTTTTCATCTTCTGCGTAAATCGTTATGTACATTCCGAACAGGAAAAGCTTTTCGCTTCCACGAGCCAAAAGGTCACGAAGTTCTTCTGCGTCTTGGAGTGCTGCCTCAAGTGCCGGGTCACGAACAAGTCCGCGCTGTTCCAGCATACGAATGGATGAACGCATCTCAGCTACTTTCTTACGCAACATTTTCATAATTGCTTTGTTGCTGGCAGGGTAAATGAACTGAGCAATGTCCATTTGTGCATCGAAGTTCACTTCCTGGCTCATCCAGTTTGGGTAGATGTAGCTTGGCCAGTTGTATACGAAAAGAGTTTTGCAGTGGAGATCATTTAGAACAATAGAGTCCCTCTTAACTTCCATTCCTGCAGGAGCAATAAGATCAAGTGTTTTCTG
Organism: uncultured Candidatus Peribacteria bacterium; assembly: GCA_964443095.1. Classification (GTDB taxonomy): domain Bacteria; phylum Patescibacteriota; class Gracilibacteria; order Peribacterales; family Peribacteraceae; genus CAYUBO01. The sequence continues at coordinate 2,512 of CAYUBO010000050.1, forward strand.
AATACCTTCTTCGTAGTGTTTCAGGTGAGTCTTCTCTTCACTACTCATTTGCTTCGCTGCGTTTACCATATCAGCCGGAGACATTCCTTCGGTGTCTTCTATTACAGCCTTATCCGGAGTTAGGCCAAGCAGTTCATCAATTGCACGCATTAACGCTCCGTCAGGCTTTGGTGCCTTCTTTGGTTTTTGTGTGCCTTTGGCAGTTGCCGGTGCTGCTTCTTCTGCTGTTGCAGTAGGGGACATATAGTTACTATGAAATCCCATTATTTTATCACAAAACGGCGTTTTAGACAATAATTCATGTGTATCAGGTTGAGTAGAAAGGTACCTCAAGGATTGCCAGTTATTCTCTACACAGAGCGAACTTTGACAGATAGCTATATTTGTTTCTAACTATTCTTTTAGGTTCCTGTTCCGCCAAAGATGTCATCCCTTTTAGGATTCCACTTCTGACCTTTCTCAAGTATCCGGAAATCTTCGATGCCGGGAACATTGATCACTCTAAGTCCGGATACGAGAATTTCTCTGTTCTTTTGTATGGCATCAACTCTTAAGGCTGCAATCTTAAGTATCTCTTCATAACGCTTAACGATATCTTTGGATTGTTTTTCTTTAGTAGAAAGTTCTGCGAGTGCTGCTTCTTCTTCTACAAGTAATTCCTCTGCTCTACCTGCCTCTGCGTATTCCTGTGCTTTGTATGCTTTGTTAACAGTACGTTCGAGATCACGAACTATCTTTTTTTGAGATGCCTTTTCAGATTCATATTCCTTATGTTGAACTGAGAGCTCCTTGTGTTTTCTCTCTGCCAGAGAACTGGTGTTTTTTAGTGATTCAAGATATTCATTTAGTGTTTCTGCACGGTCGTCTGATCTATTAAGCGCATCGACAAGATCAACCTGAAGCATTCCTCCTATCTCCTGAAGAAGCAGGAATGTATCACCACTGGAAGCGTCCTTCTGTGTTTTATAGAGAGCCATCTGTGCATCAATTCCTTTTAGTGCTGCCTCTATTGGAAGGAAAGATCCACCGGCAAGATATGCACTGACAAATATGCCAAGTGTCGCGCTTGGTCTTGGCGTTTTTATTGCAGCTTCATCTGAAAGAAGATGCACAGCCCACAAAGCACTCTTTGCTCCACTGAGTATCTGTTTTGGTTCCTCTTCGTCCTTCGAACATGCGCTCAATAGTATGGCGCATGAAAGAAAAAGTGAGGCAGTTACTCTGAATTTCATCGTTCTATTGTACCTTTTTTGCGCAAATTGGGCAATACACTCAAATTTTTGCTGTTTAGACGCTAAAGGAACTGATTTGGAAGAGGGGATAGATGGTGCACACAATTTGTGTTCAGATCATGAGGTAAATGGTTCGCAAGATCAAATTTTGTTTTCAACTGGTATGTACTGCATTTAGTGCTACAGTTTGCGCAGATAGTTGAGTATAAGTTTTGTTCACTCGCCGATTTTTTATCTCAATGTACGATGCAATTTCATCGGTGGCCAAACAGATTCTCTCCGATGGGTTCGGAGTGAAAGAAATTGACCTTAATTGGGAGAGGCCACAGGAAAAAAGTCACGGTGACATTGCAACGGCAGTATCTCTAAAACTTGCGAAAGAGATCGGTAAGAATCCTCAGGAGATAGCTGATGCTTTGGTGGAAGGGCTCACAACATCCGAGTACATCGAAAAGGTGGAGAAAGCAGGACCGGGATTTGTTAATGTCTGGCTAACGCCAGATGCTCTTCTTAGAGAGCTTAGTTCAACTGTGGATGCGTGCAAATCCAAGCCAATTAGGGATGATGAAGCACCTGTGGTTGTTGAGTATTCACAACCAAATATTGCTAAGCCACTTGGAGTGCATCACACGCTTTCAACCTTAATAGGTCAAGCTCTCAAAAACATCTTCCAGCATCAGGGATACAACACGATCTCTGTTAATCACCTTGGAGACTGGGGAACGCAGTTTGGGAAATTATCCGTAGCATTTGAGGAGTGGTCAGATAAGCCGGTTCACAAATCGACTCTGAGTGATTTTTTAAATCTCTATGTTAAGTTCCATGATGAAGCGG
>CAYUBO010000050.1:4587-8589 GCA_964443095.1 uncultured Candidatus Peribacteria bacterium
AGAAAGATGAAACGCTCAATGATAGAGCTCGGGAAGCATTCAAAAAACTTGAAGACTCCGATGAGGATATGAGGTCTTTCTGGAGGACTGTTGTGGATATAACTATGAAGGAAGTACAAGTTGTATACGATCGTCTGCATGTCTCGTTTGATTTTGTTCACGGGGAGAGTTTTTACGAAGATAAAATGCCTCCCATCATCGAGGAGGGAAAGAAAAAAGGTGTGTTCACAGCCGGAGAGAAGGGGGCACTAATCGCTGAATTTCCTGAAGATGAGAGCATGTCTCCTGCTTTGATTTTAAAATCGGATGGAGCAACGCTCTATCACACGCGTGATCTTGCAACGATGCGCTACAGGATAGACACGTGGCATCCTCAAGAAATGCTTTACGTTGTTGATATGGCTCAGTCACTCTATTTCAACCAGCTATTTTCAATGGTGAATAAGCTAGGATGGGAAATTCCAAAAGCGGAGCACACAGTTGTTGGTCGTATGCGATTTGCTGATCGATCAATGAGCACAAGAAAGGGAAATATTCTCCGTTTGCTTGAAGTACTGGATGAATCTGTGAATAAAGCAAATGAACTTATTGAAAAGCATGGAGATGAGATCCAGACAGATGACAAAGATGGACTTGCTGAAATGATGGGGGTGGGGTCCGTTGCATACGGTGTTCTTAGCCAGAACAGGAAGATGGATATTGTCTTTGACTGGGACAAGATGCTCAGTTTTGATGGGAACAGCGCTCCATACATCCAGTACACCCATGCGAGAGCGAAATCGGTTTTGCGTAAAGCAGATGAGGAGAACCCCTGCCTCGCCGGCAGGCAGGCAAAGATTCCCGAATCCACTGGCGATCTGACAGAAAAAGAGCGTTTGCTGCTTTCCACACTTCTTCAGTTCAGCGGATCGCTCGATGAGGCATGCAATGCCCATATGCCACATATACTTGCAAATTATCTTTTCCAGCTCTGCCAGGACTTCAATAGTTTCTACAACGATGAGCCTATTTTAAAGGCAGATGAAAACAAAAAACCGCTTCGATTAGCCCTAACGGGCCTCACTGCTTCCGTTTTAAAAACTGGAGCTGAACTTCTTACTCTTCGTGTTCCTGACCGCATGTAACTATGGCATACTACCGCACCTCACACCGTTCCCGATCGAATATGCGATCACTAATTGCTTTTCTCCTCATCTCTTCATTCGGCATCCTGTTCGCAGGATGCGGTGGTCCGGATGAGGTAGAACCTGAGAACGAACCGGATGAATTTCGTTTTACGGCAGAAGACGTTGAGCGCTTCCGTGAACTCGCACGGCGAGGAACCGGATCTATTGGGGTACCACGACTCGAATTGCATGAAGAGAATGACGGGCCGCTAGTTTTAGATCTTTCTCTTGTAGATACATACGCAGCTATTCGAACAAGTCCTGAGGAAGATGCAAACGCAAAAGATCTCTTCCGTGTTACAAATGAATTCCTGAATGTTCGTGATCAACCCAATGTCACTTCACGTCAGGTTGATCGTTTGAATAGAGGAGACCTAATGGTACTTTTGGAATTTATAGATGCGCGCTGGGCGAAAGTGAAGTTGATGAATGAAGTAGAGGGTTTTGTATCATCACGTTATATCGCGAAGCTAACATCCGAAGAGAAGCTTGCTGAAGAGAGATCTAAATACGAAGGACTGTATTTTGTGAACTTTGGATTCCTGAATGTTCGTAAAGACGCAGATACAGCCAGCGAAAAGATAGGAGAACTACAAGGTCAGGCATTTGTCCGCCCCCTTTCTATGGATTCAGTATGGGCTAGAATTCCGTTCGAGGATGGAGAAGGATACGTAGCAGTTGATTACCTTGAGCAGTATATTCCTAACTTTCTTGTCAGGCAGGATGAGTACAGGCTTCCTGTTCTGCATTATCGTTTGATACAGGATGGGATGATTGAAACTCTTTCCCGACACATCGATCGCTTGAAAGAGGAAGGAAAGAAAATTGTTACAATGAAAGATTTCTACAACATGCTCTTAAAGCAGGAAGAGAAAGATATACGTCTGGATCCGAATCAGGTTGTTGTAGCGATATCAGATATCACAGCAGACAATGTTCAGGAGCTTTCTGACGCGCTCAGTTCAAGTAATGCTCGTGCCACATTGTTTGTGCAAACTAAGAATGTAGGCATTGGAGGAGTGACTGAGAAAGCAATCCTTACGCTCATGGCGAACGGTAACGATATCCAGTCCGGTGCACACTCAGGAGATGATCTGCGTTCTCTTACGAATGCTCAGGTTGAACTTGAACTTGGGCAAAGCAGGCAGATACTTGAACAGATAACAAAGAGGCCTGTATTTGCAGTTGCTTATCCACAGGGTGGTACAAATGATCGTGTTGCAGGTAAAGCAGCTGCCGCCGGATATTTGATAGGTTTGAGCGCATCGGAAGACACTACATTCCGTCGCGAACAACTTCTCAAGCTTCCAAGCATCTCTGTGAAGAACAGCACGATGAGTGACGAGATTATGGTGCTGATTAAGTAAGAATAGGAGGATAGATAGAGGTCAGAATTCTATTGTTTAATAGATCAGTATTCAGTCGTTTTTTAAGATAAACATTTATTCATTTTCGAAAATGAATAAATGATGTACCATACTTTCATATGATCACCATTCGTAGACTCGAGCAACAACTCAAAGCTGTTTCAAATGCGCGGAGACTAGCTATGCTTCGTTATCTAAAGGAGAACAAAAGTGCAACAGCGGGAGAAATTGCCCGCGCAGTTCATGTGAGCATGCCGCCTGCTTCACAGCATTTTCGAATACTAAAAACTGCAGGAATTATCGAGTACAAGAGACGAGGAAAATATATTTCCTACCGCTTATCTCTTAAGCAAGAAGAACCGATTAAAAAGGTTTTGCAGATGCTTTGAATTCATCCACTGTTCTTTTACCCTCCGAACAAGCCCTGCAGCTGTTTCATCAGGTCTGCGCTATCACCCTGAGTTTTCTGCAAAAGTACCTCAGCATTCTGCTGCGTTATTTCCGCTGCTTGCTTCGCTGCCTGCTGCGCAATCTTTTCAAGCAGTTGATCTCCATACATGTACATGTACCATGCTGCGAATACGAAGATGATAATAGGAATAAATCCGATTAACGATCGAAAAAATCCTCCCCACGTTCGTAGCCTGTCACGACGATCCATCCTTTGTAGATGACGGATAATGAGGTCTACTTTGTCCTCGAGCTTCTTTGGTAGTTCTTTTTTCTTAGCCATAGGAGGAGGGGTTAAAATCCGCGGCGCCATTTGCGGTAAGTCTCGAATGCGCGAGTTAGATAGTAGCGTTTTGAGATGGGAATATCCATGCAGTGAACCAGCTCTAGCATCTCTCCGCCAAATCCTTTCTTAAATAGTGTTACACCTGCAAATGGATGCTTTTTGGCTCCATCAGGAGCAATACCCCAGAAACTGTAGATATTATCACCACGCTTCAGTGAGTCTGTAATTGCAGTCCACTGTAGCAAGTAGCTTGCCGGAATCTTTGGGTACTTATGAGTTGATGCTCCATGATGGTAGCTCGTTTCGTCGTGTGCGTGCATGTGGATCGAAGATGCAATCACCTCATCGTTATATCGGGCAAGATACAATGTGCATTCGCCTCTATCACTGAAGCGCTTGAGCTGCGCACGGAAGAATTCATCTGTATACGGAGTAAAGTGGTGGCGTTTTCTGGTCTCTTCATGGAGCTTCAGGAAATGATCAATATCATTCATCGGATCATTTGAAGCGGTCACTTCCACGCCTTCGCGTCCTGCACGACGAACCAGATTTCGCGTGTTCTGGCGCATGTTTTTCATCAGCTCTTCTTCTGTCTTTCCTTTGATATCTAAATACCAGATGTGTTCCGCAAGAAGATGCAGTGGTGATCCTTTAATATTCTTTTTGAGAATAAGATCATAGTCAGGAAACAAAAGGCTCCATCCAGAATCGGATTGTTCTTTAGCATCGTGTG
>CAYUBO010000051.1:0-8386 GCA_964443095.1 uncultured Candidatus Peribacteria bacterium
CAAGCGAAGCTTGCCCTCTAGGACACCGCCTGCGTAAGCTGGCGGTAGTTCATATCGAACAAATGGATTCCCATAGTTTTGATGTTCATCGTTTGACTAGTAGATCTGCAGATCATCCTTTTCCTGGAAGGCAAGTTGCTAGGTAAGGTTCTTAAAACTGTTTCAAAAACCTCAGATCCCCCTGAAAGAAGGATCGGATATCAGGTATCTGGTATTTAATCATAATCGGTCTCTCGACTCCGAAACCAAACGCGAAGCCCTGCCACTCGTCAGGATCAATATCCACATTACGCATAACATTCGGATGAACCATTCCGCAGCCTCCCATCTCCAGCCACTTTCCTTCGCGGCTATCTTTGATGTCGCCCTGCCACATCATATCCATCTCGAGGCTAGGTTCAGTAAACGGGAAGAAACCTGTGCGGAATCTGAATTCAACATCGCGTCCAATCAACTCACGAAGTGCAGTTACGAGAACTGCTTTTAAGTGCGCGACGGAAATATCCTTACCAATCATCAGTCCTTCAAATTGATGGAACATGGGGGAGTGAGTTGCATCTGCGTCTTTCCTGTAAACCTTGCCGGGGAAGATAGCTCGGAAAGGTGGTTTGTGTGTTTGCATGTAACGGATCTGGCATGGGGAAGTGTCTCATCACCTTTCTGCTCAATCCAAAAAGTATCCTGCGTATCGCGTGCCGGATGGTCTTCCGGGATATTCAGAAGATTGAAGTTGTAATCTTCACTTTCTGCTTCCGGCCCTCTAAATACATCAAATCCCATTCGTCCGAACACTTCTTCTATCTCACGCATGAACTCAGGTACCAAGTGATGGTGTCCGCGCTCTGGCTCGGGGAGTTCAACGGAAACGTCAATCTTTTCTTTTGATGCCAATTCTTCATCTGAAGGAAGGCTGAGAGTTAATCTCTTATTCTCAATGGCATCAGTCAGTTTCTTCTTCTGCTCGTTCAATTCCTTTGCTTTCTCTATCTTTTCTTCAGGCGAAAGATCCTTAATTTCTTTCATCGAATTTGTGATGACGCCGCTCTTTCTCCCAAAGAGCTCCTGCTCAATTGCATCAAGATCCTCACTGGATCCTTCCCCTTCAATCTTGCCTAGGTAGTCAGCACTGTCTGCCATCGGGGTTCATAGTAGCGATTTGGCTGGTTTTCTCAATGCTCAAGAGCAAGTTCTATTAGGAAGAACGTTACGTAGATCAGCACAGCAATCCACCATGTGAGAAGGCTTAGAAGATGGAATATCAAAAGAATCGTGGTTGCAGAGCCAAGAAAGATTCCCTGACGCAGGGCGATGCTTGTCAGTTTCCCCATGTCCCATGTGTGGTGGGGAATAAGTTTCCACATTCCCATGAACATGAGGATTCCAACGGTGCTCACACTTAGAAGTACGCTGAATATGAAAGCGGGAATTGCATGTGCTGGAGCGAGCAATGGGCTTACTCTAAACAGGACGATCAGAAGCGATGTCACAGAGAGAAGAGCCGAAAGAATGATTCCGAAGAGTAGGGAAGTCATGCGAGCTTATAGCTTTCAGCTTTTAGCTTATAGAAGATTCGTAAATAGAGTAGCAATCTCCCCTAAAAGCTAACAGCTAAAAGCTTGTCACGTACTAGATTTGTCGAGAAAATCCTTCAATGCACTAAAATCATCAAACAGAGCTTGCCTTAGGTTTCCATTATGGAGTGCTGCTGCGGGATGGTAGATCGGGAACACGGTTACATCATCAGTCAGCTTGTGTGGCTTCCCGTGTGCGGAAGTCATATTCAGTTTCGTAAAGAAGTGTCCGAGTGCATGCCTGCCCAGAGGAACAATCACTTTAGGTTTAATCAGAGCAATCTCCATCTGTACCCACGGCATGCACTGTTCTTTTTCTTCAGGAGTCGGATCTCTGTTATTCGGTGGACGAAACTTTACTACGTTTGAGATGTAAACGTCTTCCCGTTTGAATCCAATCGATTCCAGAAGCTCATCCAAAAACTTTCCTGCAGGACCGACGAAAGGACGCTTAAGTTCATCTTCGCGTTTCCCCGGGGCTTCTCCAATGAACATAACTTCTGTATTTGGATTCCCTTCACCAAGAACAGGGTTTGCCTGCTTAGCAAGCTCGCAGCCATCCCACACTTTTAGTTCCTCCTGGAGTTGATCGAGTGTCAGCGTCATGGGGTGATGATAGCATAGTAAAGATCCCTAGGATCCCAAGGAGGTGGAAGTATCCTTAGTACTTAGCTTTCACGTCTGCGATTCTTTGCTTTACCTTATCCATCAATTCAGGGTTTCCTTCAGCTAAGATACGTACGGCACAGAGTGCAGCATTCTTAGGATGAAGAACTGTCATCACAGGAACATCAGATGGCATGCGTACATTTGAATTGAAATCAACAAGATATTCCTCGGTGCTCTTATAAGGTGGGCAGTTCACAACAGGATGGCAGCAACTGCCCGCAGTCACACCAGCCAGTCCATTACTCATCCCCACAACCGTAATAACTACCTGTGGCTGAGGATCTGCATTCAATTTCTCTATTTCTTCGATCACTTTCTCTGGCACTTTATGGGCAGAAGCTATGATCGTTTGGTGCTCAACGCCGAATTCATCCAGTACAGCTGAGATCTTACCAGCGAATTCAGAGTCAGATTTTGAGCCTAGGAGGAAGGTAGCTTTCATGGACTTATTGTAGCGTGAGAGGGGAGTAATAAAAGGTTATCTGAATATTTGACAAAATGCCAGAAATATCAAAAATATCCCCATGAGAAACCAAGAATCCTGGGCAGAAGTAGTGAGAGATCCTGAGCGGGTGAATGATCTTTTGTCGAAGCATACAAGTGCTAAACCGGATGTAACTGTGTTGGTTCCTGTTCATAACGAAGGAGGAAGGAGGGGGGGAGAAATAGTTCCTTGTTTGCATACTATTGCTAAAGCAATCGAAACAGTCCGTGAACAATATGCAATCGAATTACTCTGTATAGACAGTGCGAGTACAGATAATTCTCCTGAACTTATTGATGCTTGTGGAGCCAGGAGAGTTGACAGCATGAAAGGTGTTGGCCATGCAAATGTAAAAGGAATACAAGCTGTAAAAGGTCGGCATGTTATACGAACAGATGGTGATACTCTATGGCCATCAACGTTGATAAATGCGCACATGAGACATTACGACGAAGATACTGATGTTGTGGGAGTTGCAGCAAAACACAAGTTCGATGAAAAACTTCATCCACTCTATCCTCTGTACTTTGATACAAAAGAGATGGTTCGCAGATGGATATTATCTTTACCAGGTGTGAGGAATGCATTGCTTACAGTAGGTGCTCCCAATGTATGGTGGGCAGGTTCAAATATGTCTTGGGATAATGATGTTATTGAAAATAAAGATACGTTAGTCTTGCCAGATAATGCTGAGGACACAGCGATAGGAAAAATAATTGAGGCAACAGGTCGAAGAATTGTACAAGATGCTAGTGAAGAAAATACTGTACTAACCAGCGGACGTCGTTATCACACTGTAGGACAAGTTCTTGCTGAAATTGGAAGAGATCTCCTAAGATATTTCGATAGGCATGCACTTGGAAAAAAAGAGATAAGATGCAAAGAAACACTAGTAGATATCCGACATAGGGATACGGAATAAAGTCGACAATTCTTCCTCGTATTCCAATTGTCTGGATTTCCATGCAATGCTACGCTTTCTCGGCTTAGATTAATCTCTTTGCACTTCTTGTGCGCCCGTAGCTCAGTCCGGATAGAGCGTCTGGTTGCGGTCCAGGAGGCCGCAGGTTCGAATCCTGCCGGGCGCACCACTAATTCGTAAAAGGAAAACCTACGGTTTTCCTCTCACGAGCTCTCCTTTCCCTCAAAGGAGTCGCTCCAGGTCGGCAGAGCCGCCCTTCGCGACATTGATCTTTACAACTTGGGGCTATAGCAAAGTTGGGTCGAGTATCGCCTCGGCGATACGAGCCATATAAAAAATCATCTGCTGTGCTCTAGCCATGATCGAGAATTGTTGATCATTATTAATCATCGTGGGGCTATAGCTCAGTTGGCTAGAGCATCTGCATGGCATGCAGAGGGTCGAGGGTTCGAATCCCTCTAGCTCCACCAAATAACACAATTTATCTGTTATATGACTAATGGGTTAAGTATTTGACAAAGAATAGAAAACAATTATAGTGTACCGCTTATAGGTAATGAGTATCAATGAACGAAAAAATAGCTGCACCTAGGCCGGCACTTGCTCCTCGTAATCCAGGCAAGACGACAGCCGCACATACTATAAGTTTTCTACAAAGACCACTTGTTGCATTAGTATTGGCTTTGTCATCTGCAACTACTGTTGGGGTTGGTGCATATCCGGAAAATAGAGCTGAAAGGAATCAGGGAGTAGATGAAGCCGTGGACAGATTGTATTACACAGTTGCCACTTTGATTACAGGGCATACGGATGTTTCTCCTTCAACGACAAAAGAAAAGCTTTGTTGGATTATTGGTGTGATTGGGTTGTGGGGTTCAGTTGGTGTTGGACTTTCCGGTTTACTGACGAGAGCAAAAGAGCTTGCTGATGAATGGATGAAAGAAAAGCCAATGACAGAGACAAAATTTTTGCTTGATAATCAACCTAGTCATCAACAGCTAATGCGTTTATTAGCAATGAATGGGTATCTTGAGAGCAGAGAAATAACCACACTCTATTTCAGAGACAGAGGTGATGGAACAGAGGTAAAACTTCAATTAATTGGAAATAGAGACTCTCCTTCGGAAGTCAAAATGCGTACAAAGATCCAAAGTGGCGATGGAGACAATGTTATCTCCACACATGTATTTGATGATCGTATTTTTGGTAAGCTGCTATTTGATCAATGGGCATCTGAAGATTCAACAACGACAACACATAAAGTACGTATGTCGAAACGGGGAAAAGGAGGTCGAGATACACATGTTGATTTTTATGATGAGGAAGAAGTCGTGCTTGTGGAGGTAGTTCAACAAGCAAGTGACGGAATTCCCGCAGAATCTCGTTTACCAACCTATTTACAGCCGCACGTTAAAGGAAGAATCCCAGTGAAAGATAGAGATGTACCAGGAAAAGGATTTGATGATCTTATTGAACTGGTGGAAAAAGAAACAGACGAATCCGATGTTTAAGGTAATTGGTTGTATTTGTGTCTTTCATCACAGATTTCTTAAAACAACAAGCGATAACTGGTCAAAAGAGGCTTTTTGACTATACTATGTTGTTACCTTCCCCTTTCTATTATGGTGACACGAATTTTCTCCGTTGCACTGGTCGGAATTCTTAGCTTTGGAATTATCCCCGCAGTTTCTCATGCAGATATTTACGGGAGTGCTGACGAGTGCAAAGGCATTACAAATCCAGATGAATTTCGTACTTGTATTCGCGAAAGCAAAATAAGGCGCAGAAGCAATACAACGAAGCGACTCAACAGGCGTGGCGGACTTAGCCACAAGGTTCGTGATGAATGCGAAGTTGATGGGGATACAAAGTCCTTACGTGATTGCATAATGAAACGCAATATGGAAAGACGCAGTCTTACAAAAGCAAATCGTGGAGTTAGGCGTAGAGTAAGAGCAAGAGGTGAGGGGATTGGAATAGGGATAGGAACCGGAGAAGCAATTCGGGATTGCAAAGCTCAGGGATTAAGCAATCGTGAATGTGTTCGAAGAATGAAGGCTGATGAAAGAAGAGTTGGACACATAGGAGTAAGAACTCGCAGAGGCCTGGATCGCAATGAAGGAACAGGCCAAAGACTCTTCAGGCAGCGTCGCAATATTCGAAATGCGTTTGCGAAAGATAAAGAAGAGGCAAAAAAGTGTAGGGAGCTTAAAGAGGCATCAGAACGCAGAGAATGCCTTGAGGCATACATTAGAGACAGGCTTCAGAGATAGTGGCTAATAAAGGGGCGGCTTAGGCCGCCCTTTTTTGTATACTTTGTGCATGAATAAACTGGTTCGCCGTTCGGTCATTCTACTGATCATCATTGGTATTATCATTTCAAGTATAGATCTGATTGGTATTCTTTATTTTGAACTTCAGGGATTCCTTGGAACGGATGCTCATTTCTTTAGAACAGTCGGTCAGGGAATTGTTAATGGGATAAAGCCATATGTTGGTTTGTATGAGCCAAAGCCTCCGATCATTTTTATCTTAAATGCCATATCACTTAAACTATTTGAGGGGACACAACTAGTGAAAGTCTTGCAGATTATTATTCTTTTGGCTTTCCCAATAAGTTTCTTTATATATGGCCGGAAAGCGAAAAAAGGTATGGAAGCTACTCTTCTTTTTGCTCTGTTTGGATTGTTGCTAGCGGGGTATGTAGGAGTTAGAGCGGGAGGAGGACTCACCGAATCATTCGGAGCGCTTTTTGGTTGCATGTACATAATGCTAATAGCATCGGGAGAAAAAGTTAGCCGAAAAAGATCAATCCTTCTAGGTTTTCTGTTGGCAATAACTGTTGGATTTAAAGAGCCATTTCTTCTTACAGTTTTCGCGGGCACGTTGATTCTAGTCAAAAATCCAAAAGATCTTTGCTGGAATATACTCATACCATTTGTGATAGCTTTTCTCGTTGGATCAATTCTACTTCTTATTTTTGGATACTTTGGTCCATATTTCTTTGTAAATCTACCACATGCAATTCTTTATCGATCTGCGCCTGAGCAACTAATCGATAATATTATTAATTCAAGAATGGTATGGGTTGATCATGCTCGATATTCGAGCGTTCTTGTAATGATCCTAATTTGTCTTTGGGCTTTTTCATTACTGTATATTTACAGGTCTGCTTCTTCAGTTAGGAATCTTTCGATCAGGATAGTTTTCTGGATCACTTCCATTATTCTTGTTCATCTAGTTTGTGTTCTCGGAGGTCGCTTTTATTCACATGCATATGTGATGGCAGTACCAACATATATTGCTATGTTTCTTTTTATTGTTAGAGAGGGAATCGGATCTTCTAAAAAAGGATCTTCAGCTCTTCTTCTTATTTTCGCTTTATATTTTGCTTCTTTTTCTATTTATCATGAACGACATGATTATGATGCAATAACTGACGCATATAATGAAGCTGAGAGCTGGAAAGGAGATATCGCATCTCTAATTGATACCACAATTGATCGATGTAATGTGGATAGATATATGAATCTTGTTGATGGTGGGTCCGGTCCAACATCTAAAACAAGGTATTCTCCTGATGGACCAATGTATATGCAGTACGAGAACTTTGGGCGCAATGCTTATTTCAAATATGAGTTCCTAAAAGATCTTCAGACAGTTCCACTTATTTTAATATATGACAATGTGTACAACGCAAGGATCCCACCTGATTATTCTGAATATGTGAATAATTATGTTTGGTCGAATTTCTCTAAGCAGCCGTGGCCCTGCGCAGAGCCATTTGTGCAGCCAGCTGACTATTATTTGCTGTTTAGAAATCAAACCTAGCTCTTCTGTGCATCTTAGATGTACACTTCTGCCTGATGTTCAATCCATTTCGTCGCCCGGCCTCGATCTTGGAAGCAACCAAAGGCGAACAGATCGCAGCTATTGAGAAACTGGTTGAAAATGAGAAGTTAGGTAGTGGATATTATCTGCTTCTTGTTTTGGCAACTCTTATTGTTACGCCGGGCCTTCTGATAGATAACGTTGCTGTGATTATTGGAGGAATGGTTTTGGCTCCTCTCATGATTCCGCTACTTTCTTTTTCATTGTCATTGGTTTCGGGAAACCTAAATGGATTCTGGAGGTCTCTCCGCATCCTAGTAATCTCAATGGTAATCACAATCGGATCAGCTGCAGTTCTTACTTTGGTGGTTTCACGTGCTTATCATGTTGTGAGATGGATACCGGATGAAATAAGCCCCGGAATATACATCTTCATTGCTTTCTGTAGCGGTGTTGCCGGTTCGTTCGCATGGGTTAAGGAAAACCTTGCTCCAACAATTGCAGGAGTTGCAATGGCTGTATCGTTGATTCCTCCTTTGTGTGCGGCTGGGATAGGTCTTGCACTTGGCCAATTTACACTTGTACAGAATTCCCTCGTCCTATTCATAGCAAACCTTGCGGGAATCTGCATGGCAGCATTTCTTGTTTTCTGGATCCTTGGATTCCTTGCAACAGGAAAGATTGAGCAGAAGGTGCTGGAAAAAAACGAATCCTAATTATTAAAGGGCACCTGCCCAACTAAATGAGAGCAAGTGCCCTTAGGAATCTCTGAAAGTTCATTCAGAAATTCATTGTGTTGACCAGTCACGCTCCCTACTCATTGGCACTTTTGGGTGTGCCGCCCTGTTTATGTTTGTTTTAGCCCGAAGCTCGGGCATCGGCCCTCTCCCTATGATGCCGGAGAGGTTT
>CAYUBO010000052.1:0-8336 GCA_964443095.1 uncultured Candidatus Peribacteria bacterium
ACGCACAGCGTAGGTTGCCCACCGTAGCACTTGAGCAATATGCAAACTTATCTTGTAAAAAGACGCTGTGCTACGGTTGGCAAGCCATCAAGTGCGAAGGTGGGCTATGGCAAAAAGGAACCAGAATAAATACTGCATTAGACTTGAGAATGAAATGATATGAGCTTCAGAGTACTATTTTGACCATATGCTCACTACTCTAGATCTCACTGCAATTGTGGCCTATGCCCTTGCTCTCTTCGTGATCGGGTACTTTTGTGGCAGAAAAGAGAGTGCGGAGGGGTTTTTAATTTCGGATAGAAAGATGGGACTCATAAGTTCCATCTCAACGATCAATGCCACCAAAACAGGTGCAATCATCTTGGTCTACACAGCACTCCTTTATGATTATGGACTCTCAGCCCTGTGGTATTTCATTGGAGTTGTTGCAGGCTACTTCGTGTTTGTTCCTTTCGCGATGAAACTTCACAGAAAATCTAACGGCAAATACTACACGCTCGCCCACTACTTTTCTGATAACTACGGAGCAGTTTCAGGTTACGCAGCCGCATCGGCATGCATAATCATCATGATCGGGTTTTTGATTACAAATCTTATTGCAGCATCAAAAGTTTTCTCATACTTCACAGGAATTTCCTTTGCTGCATCCGCTATCTCAGTAGCCATCGTTATTCTGATTTATTTGATAATGGCGGGATTCAAGGCTGTAGTTAAAACGGATATTCTTCAATACATCGCAATCTTCTTCCTGCTCACAGTCTTCTTGATTCCCCTCTCACAAGGGATTGATATACCCGCGCAGGACTGGAACTCATTTGGTGTTGGAATTCCAAACATCTTGAGCTTCGTGACAGTGGGAATATTTGTTCCGTTTGCCTCCCCTGATCTTTGGCAAAGGATTTATGCTATGCCGGATCAAAAACGTGTTAAGAACGCGATCATAGCTTCCATTTTGATCTTTATTCCCGCATGTTTGATCCTCACACTCGTAGGACTGTTTGTTAAAGCATATCTTCCGCATATTGATGCGGATATCGCACTTATTCACGGCTTCGCAACACTTCTTCCAAGCGGAATGGTCGGACTTGCGCTCGTGATTTTCTTTGCCGCGTTCATGTCGAGTATCGATACTTATACCTACACCGCTTCTTCATCAATCGTGCAGGACTTGATCCGTCCTTCTAATAAGGAACGCGCTGTGAAGTTGATTCGGATCGTGGTCACACTGGTTCTGATATTTTGCACTATCATCGCAATCGTACTAAGTGATCTTCTTAAAGCTACTTACATCTTTGCGGGATTCTTGATAGCCATCGCAATTCCTTCGATTGCGACTGCAATTCGACCGTCTATCAAACCACGGACAGTAGCACTCTCCCTCATTCTCGGAATCCTGACGATCATATTTGTTGTTATTGTAGATGTACTAAGAGATAACCTTGAGCCAATACTCATGCTAAAAGGAATCATCGGAAGTGTATTGGGGTTGGTTATTGGATATGTGATTACCCTGATTGAAAGGAAGAGGAATTAACTCCCCTTTCGTGCATCTGCAATCATCATCATGAGTTTCATCAAATCCTGATCATAAGCTGTAGCAAGATCTTCTCTCTCTTGATTTGTAACTCTTCTGTACTCTTCATCCGGCCAGGCTTTGTGAACCGAATCTAAGAAACCAATTTGCTGTAGGATTGGACCTTGCTTCTCCTCTGGGACTCCGAGTTTTCCTATCTGAGCCTTCAGATATTCCAACACCATACGCGTGGCAGCAAAATTCCCGCGACTGAGTCTGGAGTTATTCTTGTACCATTGCCACAGCTCCGGATCATCTGCGAGAAGCCTGTCTTCAAACGCATTTCTGGCTTCATCTGCCTCGTAGCCATCTCTAATAGTTACCTGTTCAAATAGACGTCTGCGCAATTGTCCAACTGCCCATTTAAGATCCTGATGTACCTCCCCCATTTCAGGAGCTTCCGAAGTTTCAGGCTCAATAACTTCAACATCAAATTCATCACGTAAACGGCCGATGTATCCTTGTCTTCTATCAGGCATATCTTCGCTATTATTATATATAATATATATCTTGTCAATGCTCTCTATTGTGGCTAAAATCAGCCACTGATTATAATCCCCTACCAATGAGACAACTAGAAGCAATTGATGACGAACCAAGCCCTGAGGACCTACATTATGCAGAAATGGTATGGCAACAGGTAGCTGCCTACTTTTCTACCAAGCAACAGCTAAGAGGCCTTATTGAGCTTCATGAGTCTGATGATTGGTCACATCAATCCGCCCTCGGGCAATTACTCGAAGAAGCTGGGATTGAACTATCGGATTTTGACTTCGTATTTCTTCTTCCTGAGGTACAAGAAATCGCTCAGAAGGTTTATCGCAACAAGCGACGAAGAGTAAATAAAGATAAACCTCAATTGGAAAAACCAATTGCAATGGGAATTAGCGCAATCCGGCAATTATGGGGATTTGAAGTTCCACCTGACCACGTAGAGGAGTACGCGTACTAGGCGAATATCTCCATTTCTCCGTCAAGCTTGGAGTACTTGTTATCAATTTTCTCAGTTTCTCCATCTGCTTTTTCTTTTCTTCGGAAGTAGCGTCCTTGCATATCCTGTGAATCATCGTCGTATTTAAACAGAAGCTGCACATGTCCCTGCGTAGATTTACGTGTCGCTAGGTCTATGAACATATTCACACGATTGAATGTGGAAAGCTCCTTGGGTAATTCCCCATTTGGACAACGCTTTCTAATCACATCCATCAGCTCATCGTGATATGAGTTGAAGTAACTCAAGTATCCGGAAAGATCACCACGCATTTCTTCACTAGTTAGAGGAGTAGTTTCCGGAATGGCTCCGGCCAAACTGAAAGTATATGGTGAACTTGACATTGCAATCCACACGTTCTCTACAGGAATACCTTCGAAGTTCTCGCCCTCAAGTTCTTTTACGTATTCATGCTCCTGATTACCGGACAAGCAGGATTCTGAACGTAGAACTACATGCTCTATAAGACTTATAAGTGGCTTCCCCTTTTTGCTTGTATCAGGCCCATTGTAAGGCTGACGCATTGCTGTGAGTATCTCTTTAACTCCAATCTCACCATCAGAAGTACCGACTTCTCCTTTAAGGCCTCCATGCATAAGATAATGAAGTACAACCGCTTCCATTCCCCTATCAACTGCTTCCTGCATTGAAGCAGTTATGGATTCTTTTATCTCCTGTGTGGTAGCACCTTTCAGCTGCTCCCTGCCAAGCCGGAATCCTTTCCTTCGTAATGCAGCACCAACTCTCTTTTTATTATCTGCATTCACAGAAAGAACTTCTGCTTCAAAGTCCTCACGGTAAATATCCAAGTTTCGGGCTACATCTGTATCTGTTCCCGGAATTTGTGCAGGTGCATTAATGTAGATGACTCCAGTCTTTCCTCCTTTCGGAAGATCAAAGTTTAGATACTTTTGGTTATCCGGGTTTTCCCATCTATCATATTGGGTTATGTACATATCCCTTTCATGTTGATAAGTTCGTTCAAATAGATCTTTGAAATCAGATGGATTTGGACCATTCATTGCTATAACAGGAATATTCCAGATGTACGGGAGTTTATCTGTCGCCACTTCTCCGTTTTCACGCACTCCAGTATTTATAAACACAAAGTATCCCCCATCAGATACATCGACACATTCGATGGCGAGCCCACGTTCCTTATTGAATTCATCCAATCCCTGCTGTAATGCCTTGTAACGATCTTCGCCAATTAATTTGCTAAGCTCCTCTTTTGATTTTTCCAGTCGTTCCTCAACAGTCATTTGTCCTTTTATTTCTTTAAATACATCACGAACTTTTTTAGCACGAGCGTGGTATTCCTGATGGAACTGCTCTCTCTCATTCTCCGGCATATGTTCCAGTACATACTTATCTAGATCAGTAATCCTGTCCTTTTTATCATTATCTAATTTATTGAATTCCTCCTCTTTTTCCTTAACTTGTTCTTCAATTTTTTTGAGAGATTTTTCAATAGATTCCTTCTGTTTTTCTGATGCATTTTTCTTTGATGCCTCCAGCTTCTCCTTAACTTTTGCTAAAACATAAAGATTCTGTTGATGCTCCTCTCTTTCGGTAAATCCTGAATATGGAGATGCAAGTGCTATAAGCATCAGAACATTCTTGTAGTAGGGCTTTTTCTTGAGAGCAGGGACACTATGCAGTAATTGTGCTCTAGGATCGCTCTGGACCATAGTTCGCAATAGCTTCTCTGCAAGTGGTTCATCCACCTCATCTACAATAAACTTTGCAACAGTATTTCTTTCTGATTGGCTGTCATAGCCTTCATGAGTTCTTCTGGCCAGAGTGAAAAGTACTTCCTCTGCCCAAGGTTTTTCTTTCCAATGACTATAACTTTCATCAATGCTGAGAAACTCATCTGTTGAATTAATAGCATGCTTGAGAATTTCCGGAGCAAGTGGATCATCCTTAAACTGCTCAGGATTCCTAATTGTAATCGAGGCTCCATGGTCAGAAATTCTTTGACGGAACAGGGTTAGAATTGCGCATTCCGGGAGATTCAAATCCTTAAACTTCTTTCTTGTAGCAGGAAAATCTCTGAGCAAGTCCCCCATACTAAATCGCTTGAATTCCTCAATTTCAGGATAAATAACACCGTAAATTTTAAGTGAAGAGAAGTCACGATGGTAATCTTTACCTATAGACTTGTGAGCCTCTTCGTTATCCGCATGAATAATAGTATTGGCAATTTCAACTGTTCTACCTAGCTCAATTTCCCTTGCACGTCGTTCTTCCGGAGTTGAAGCACTCTCTACATACTCTCTCATCTGGCGTGCAGCTGCCTCTGCCTTAAGCAGACTAATCTTATTTGTTCTATAAGTTCCTCCCCCATTATTTTCCACTTCCATATGTACCGAAATGTAATTATCCATCATAGGACGTAATGCTTCTCGTGGATTCGAATCAAATTTTGTCTGGAGTTCAACACCCAACCTATCACGAACATCAGTTGCATCACCTTTGTCACAAATTTCACGCATTTCTTGGTATATCTTCCACTGTGAAGAAAGCTCTTCTTTAATTGATGTATTTTCAATAAGTGACACTATTGGATGATTTCTTACTTCTAATATTTCTCTCTGCCCAGACCAGCAATTATCAGATCCTGCCTCAAACGCCTTCGATAGGACATCTGGTGCATCTGTACTACTCAGTATGCTCTTCATGGATTCCATCGAGTCCTCGTACCTTATCCAACTCTTTTCTGTCCACAATATCTCACGCATTAGCGACGCATTAGAATTTACAATACTCAATTGCTTTAGCATTACCTCAACATCAGAGCGTCTATTGGCAACATGCTCCTGCAACTCTTCTTTCAGTCCGTCGTATATATCCAATTCATCAAATAACAGTTTTATTACTGCGTATATGATTTTTCTGTGATCATCTAAACTAAGACTTCCCATTGCCAATCTAACATCTCTAATACTTTCTGCACTCCACTCCAGAGGAAGAGTTAATTCTTTCATCTTCTCTGCTATTCCTTCACGTAATTTATCAGCTTCCTCCAATTTCTTTGTCTCCTCAGGAGAAGCGGAATCTACTTTCTCGTATTGCAAAGAATTATTGGACATCTGATCAAAGACCTTGCGTCCATGCTCCTTATCTTCTTGAGCCCCTCCTTTACTCTCAGCATAAGCACGCACTTCCGGAGGTACTGCTTCCAGAGATACAGGACGGAATTCATGATCTGTTGAATAATATTTTCCTACTTCTCCGGACTCTGTTACAAAGTAAGTTGTTGTCCAGTCATACATCTTATCGAAGCGTGTGACTTTTTCGTACGATTCTTTGTTCGACCCCCATGTCTTACCTCTAACTTCTTTCCACTCACTAAACTTCGGTTTGTATGAAGTGCTCATGCTCCTCGAATAATCAACAACTTCTCTTGGAGCATCTTTATCGCCGTCATACCACGAACCACTTTCCCTATGAAGCTTATCTACATCACCTGCTTCACTGACTCGGTAATATCGGTAAATCTTATCTCCCTCCTGAAACTGTGTATTTTTATCCTCATCTGACGCATAAACTTCTACTTTTAGGACATATGCTTCCAGATTATTCCTATATAAGTATTGTGACTTAACCCACTTCCCTTCTACTCCTTCTGCAGAATACATTTCTGCATTCTCTTGTTGTATCTTTGCTTTCATGCCAAGTATTTTCTCAGGTATTTTTTGTCTATCTTCATTACTCAAATATCTGTATTCACCATGTGATGCATAGTACTTAACTATATTTCCGGAGGCAGTAACACTGTAATACTCACCATCAAGTTCCGTAGTGAAACATTTTTCTCCACGGAAAGTATTTTCTTTTCCATTATCATCAGTTTCATGCCATGAGTTATCCCAAATTGCTTCAACGTAAGCTGCAATATCCGCTGGGGCATCTTCTTTTTTTATTTCAACATAGTCTTTCTTCTCTGGATCATTAATCAACACTGTTCCATCATCCTCAACGGAATAGTCCGTTCTCTCTTTTGTATTGGGATCAATCCAGATAATTAAATCATATTCATCCCTCGGGAAAACTGTCATGTTTTCAGAAATAGGAAGTTCTCCCATTTCCAGTTCTCTTGCATATAGAGCGAGATCACGTGGAATTTCTTTCTTGGATACTTCAACGTACTCACCTGACTCGTCACGCTTAAAAACTTCTCCATTCTTCCAGACACTGTAGTCTCCTCCATTTTTATCATCCGAATATCGTACTAGGTTGTACTCGCCTCTGGGCCATACCTTCATGTGATCGGGAGTCTCAATTTGTTCCTCAGATTCTCCCAACTGTTGCCTGAGAAAATCAGCATCTTCTTCAGCTCTACCCACGCGACCTAGAGCTGGCGGCTTTTTCTCATTCCCTCTTAGCCCTTCCGGCTTCCTCTGTGATTCGTGTGAATTTTCAGACATATGATGTTTGTGTAAATTTCATTAAATTATAGCAGATTTTGCAGTTTTAAGCCAGATTAAGATTTTTAAGCTGTCATTGCCCTATCTAAAACTTGCTTACTTATAGATCTCAATAGATTTGGTGATACAAGAGAAATCTGATCCCTAAACATGGGAATCTGGGATTAAGGATTTTCAAGACCAGATCTCTGTAATTTTTGAATTTCCCTCTGCAATTGGCGTTGCTCATGAATAAGAGAAAGATATCGTTTTATGTCCTCCCTCTTCATTCCCTTTGCACCGACTATAATTAACTTTTTTCCCGGATCCGCCTTTGTAATCACAAGTTTATCCAGATAGTGCGGATCATAAACATCAACCTGTGTATCAGGAATCTCAAGCAACGCATCTTCAAGCGGATACATGAGATCCGATTCATTTGCATGCTTCACTCCCTCCTTGCCATGAGAAGAACCAAGAACAACACTGACAACTGCGTGCTCGGGCATTGATTCATTTCTAATCACATCTCGAATGTAATCGTGGCGAATCTTTTCATCTTCATCATGCTTCTCATCAAACCATTCAATAAACTCATCAATTTCTTCATCGGACGGCATTTCTCCTGCATTAATAAGTTGGTTCCAACGATCATGGAACAAGCGATCTATGTTGTAATGATCAGGTGGATCTGCACCTATAACTACGTCATTTAATCCACGTGAGCTGCAGTGAGCTGCAAATCTGTATCCTGCATTGCACGCTTGCAGAACACCAACTCCATGAATTTCACTCCCTTGTTTAAATTGTTCCCACATTACCCTTTCAATAATGTATCGTGCATCCGGATTGGAAGAATACTCATCCCATAACCTGTTGTACTCCTCGGCTTCAAAAAGATTGTGTGCTTTGTCATCCCATTGATCCGGTGTACCGGAAAGTCCTTCAACCAAAGATCGATATCTTTCAGGTCCAATATCGTTTAGTCTCCGCTTCTGATGATCGAAGATAGCATTGTGATGCTTGAAAAAATTTCCAAATCTCCTTCCAGAAGTATCTTCACGTATTCTCTTAACAGAAGTAATCCCCCCATGATACATACGCCAGTATTCAACATACTGCTGTGGAGTTCCGTTTGCTTCGCTGAATACTAGTTCCCCATTGCGCTCTCCTTTAGACCTAAAATCCGGAATAACATTATTGGAAAAATTCGTGTGCGCATTGTATGAATGACGAGCAGTCTCCTCTACAGCAATTAATACACCCCCAACAATTGAAGCGATACCCCAATTACGAACTTTCATTCCAAACAGGCGTCT
Source organism: uncultured Candidatus Peribacteria bacterium (assembly GCA_964443095.1). GTDB lineage: Bacteria > Patescibacteriota > Gracilibacteria > Peribacterales > Peribacteraceae > CAYUBO01. Next base: position 8,296 of record CAYUBO010000052.1, read on the forward strand.
ATCCATAAGTGGTTCACTTGATTCCGATATTTCCTGTTTTC
>CAYUBO010000053.1:0-8316 GCA_964443095.1 uncultured Candidatus Peribacteria bacterium
GGATCCGTCCTGCAAAGCTCTCAACTCGTTTCGGATACAATCATCATCTCTACCTCAAGAAGTTTCCTGCAGCAGTTGAGGCTTGGGATTTTTCTGAGTTTGATATCGTTATCTCATCTTCTTCCGCATTCGTTCACGGGATAATTACAAATGGTGCACCAAAACATCTTTGCTACGTTCACTCCCCTGCGCGCTACCTGTGGGACAGAACACATGATGTGCGTGGAATCTTGGGACCGATCAAGAAACGGCAACTCAGCCGCATCTTCCATAAGCTGCGAATTTGGGACAGTGAAGCCGCGGATCGTCCTGATAAGTTGCTTGCAGCGTCAAAAGAAGTACAGAGAAGAATTGAACTATACTGGCGAAGAGAGAGTGATGTCATCACACCATTTGTAGATGACTTCTGGTTGGATAATGACTTCAAAGAAGTCGAGATGGAAACACCGGATTACTTCTTAGTTGTATCAACTCTTGCACCATATAAAAGGATCGACATTGCAATCGAAGCGTGTAACAAACTGAATGTTCCACTGAAGATCGTCGGCGAAGGTCCGGATGAGAAAAGGCTGAAGAAACTCTCCGGAAAGTCAGTCGAATTTTACGGATACCGTGAAGGTGAAGAACTTGGTGACATAATGAAGAATGCGAAAGCACTGATCTTCCCCGGCGAAGAAGACTTTGGGATTGTTCCACTTGAAGCTATGGCACAAGGAACTCCGGTGATTGCTTACAGAAGAGGAGGGGCTCTGGAGACCGTAATTGAAGGAAAAACAGGGGCGTTCTTCGATGAGCCGAATGCTGATTCTCTGCTTGAGGTAGCCAAAAACTTTGATCAAAATATTTATTCATCTGATGCCTGCCAATCTCGCTCTTTGGAGTTCTCCAGAAAGCGGTTTGAGACCCAAATTTCCACTGCTGTGGAGGATTTGATGAATAGTTGACATCCCACTTTTATCTGTCATTATAACCATCTCAAATGGTTGTATCCCCTTCTTCAGAACCCGGCAATGAAACCCCCGTCACAGGAGACGAGTTGCGTCGCTTTGGTGTAAGAGCATGGAACCTTGTAGATGAAGCGAAGCAATCTGTCCGATCTCCAGCAGACTTAAGTTCAGAGATAATGCAGAGAGCAACAGCACTCGCTTCGAGCATTGGTCGACTGTTCGGATTATCTGAAGAACTTGATCAAGCTGTGAATGGTTCAGTTTGCATAGTGGAAACTAGAATTTCTTTCACACTTAGAGAAATCGATGGATTAATTCAAAAGCTTGTAGGCAGCATTAATGATCAGGATGTCAGGGATTCAGGTAATGAACTCGAAGCAAGAATGGAACCTCACTTCAGAGCACTTGAAGAAAGAGAATTGGCAGCTCAATCACCAGTTGAAGATGAGCCAAGTGGCATAACTGATACTGTTACGCTCGCGCCACCAGTGTCCCTCCCACCACTATCAGTAGCGAGCCAAACAGCAACTGCGGGACCTTAACCTGTTTCCACTCAGCAAAAATCCACAATGCAAGAAGAACTGCAATGAGAGTATTCATGTTGTAGAGAGGAACAAGTTTTCCAAGTGGCACATGATATTTTGCAAGTCCCATAGCAACCATCCCTGTTCCCACTCCCCATGTTGCACCAAGTCCTGCTGCGTGCATACCGGATCGGATTGATATTGTTTTATCCGGAATAAAAAAACAGAAAACGATTCCAACAACTGCAATCGTGAGTCCTGCAATTATCAGATACACGCCAAGACCTATTCCCGCCTGAACACTGGCCTTGGAAAAAAGCCCTGATCCCGCATAGAGCAAAGCAGGAAATAATCCGCCGATTACGATACCAATTGTTTCTGGTCGCATGTGTTAATCGTACTGGAACAAACTCCCCTGTGCACCATCTGTTGGTATCTCACGATCAAGAAGTTGATACGTAAGCTTGGTTACTGTTCTTCCTTTTTGAGTTCGATGAAGATATCCGCACTGAAGAAGATACGGCTCGTACACATCCTCGAGTGTCTCCTGCTCTTCTGCAGTTGCTGCCGCAAGTGTGCTCAACCCGACTGGTCCTCCACCGAATTTATCGATGATCGTTTCGAGAATTAATCGATCCATGTGATCAAGACCTTTGTCATCAATACCCAATAAATCGAGTGTGCTCTTTGCTCTATCGTGACTGATCTCTTTTTCTTCTTTCACCTGAGCATAGTCACGTACGGATCGAACCAGACGATTCGCAACGCGAGGAGTCGCCCTGCAGCATCCTGCAATTAATCTGGCTGCATCTTCCTTCATACTGATATCCAGAATGCGTGCACTTCGCAATACGATCTGTTCCATCTCCTCCGGCGTGTAGAAAGAAAGCTTGAATGTGTGCGTGAATCGATCTCTCAAAGGCGCACTCACACTCCCCACTTTTGTAGTAGCCCCTGCAAGAGTGAAAGGCTTGAGATCCAATCTCATGGAACGTGCAGTCGGACCTTTCCCGATAACTAGATCTAGCGCGTAGTCTTCCATTGCACTGTAGAGCACCTCCTCTATTGCTGGACGCAAACGATGGATCTCATCTATAAAGAGAACATCCCCTTCTTCAAGATTAGTTAGAAGTGATGCAAGGTCACCGGGCTTCTCAATAGCTGGTCCGCTCGTCACTCGAACCTGCGTTCCCATCTCACGTGCAATGATGTGCGCTAGTGTAGTTTTGCCAAGACCCGGAGGTCCGTGAAGGAGAATATGCCCGAGTGGCTCTTTCCTTTTTTTCGCCGCATCCATGTGCACAATGAGATGACCTTTTATTGCACTTTGTCCGATGTACTCGGTGAGCTTCTTTGGACGTAGCGTCTGCTCAAATGCATCTTTATCCTTTACTGTCTTTGCAGGCTCAACGGATGCAGCCTTTCGTGTTCGGGAGATAGCCATGAGGGAGATATCATAGCGCATTAGAAAAGGATCCCAAAGATCCCGAAGATCCCTAGGATCCCTAGGAATCCTTGGAGTCTTTTTTGAATAATCGCTACAATTACTCCTAATGAATAAGAAGGTCACAGTCACCCTCGGTCTGCTCATACTCCTTTCCGCTCTGGGGACAGTTGATGCCTTATTAACAACGAAACCTATACTGGTTGATACAGATGCTCTGGATATAGTTGTTGAGCAGCCGGATCCGGTTATTCAGGATACCTCTCCTACGCCTACTCCTCCTGTGCAAGGTGTGCGCAAGCAAACAGGGCCTAATGTTTTGGAAGTGCTCACTCAACAGGGGTACACATTTAAAGAAACAGATGAGCTTTCTGTTCTTGGGAAAATTATTCCATCGGAACGAGATGCTGTTCAATCGCGTGTGCTTATGAAAGAGAAAGACAGAATTGGGCTCATCGCATGGGCAGAATCTTCTGAAGTAAAAAAGGATTTCATAATCTTAAAAGAGGCGCTCCACATCTCGTTTTCACCACAGGTTCAGGACCTGATTGACGAGACACAGCGCCGTGAAGGACATCCCACAAGGAACCTCCTTACTTTCTTAGATCCAGCACTAAGCCAGGAAAGGATCGTATTCATACGTGTCAGACAAAGGCTCTACGAGTTCCACATTTCCCCAGATAAAGACGATATGGTATTTGAGTTGATTGATGTATTAACAGAGTAGTCCTCAAAATTAGACCTACAATCCATTTGACCCCTCTTTCCCTAATCTCTAGAGTATCGCAGCTATGGCAAAGAAAGTCGCGAAAGTCGTAAAAGCACAGGCACGTGGCGGTCAGGCTAATCCTGCACCTCCTCTTGGGCCAGCACTCGGTCAAGCCGGTGTAGACATCAACGCATTTTGCACACAATTTAATGACAGAACTCAAGACAAACAGGGGCAACTGATTCCTGTGGTAATCCGAGTGTACGAAGACCGCACTTTTGACTTTGATCTCAAACAACCACCTGCAGCAGAATTGATTATTCAGAAAGCAAAGATTAAGAAAGGAAGTGGTGAGCCAAACAAGGAAAAAGTAGGACACCTAACCAAAGCTCAGCTCCGTGAAATAGCTGAAATTAAGATGCCAGATCTCAATGCAACTGACATTGAAGCAGCGATGAAAATCATCGCCGGCACTGCTAGAAACATGGGTGTGACAACGGATTAGTATTTTATTGCCATAACAACCAGAGCATGGCTTTGTTATTTACGCAATTGTTTTGAGATGCGCATCTTCGCGCAATTCCGTAATCTACTTGCGCCCTTCCTCCATTATCGATGACAGAACCGCTATCAGCAATTTTTGGATTCTTAGGATTCTTCTACGGACTCCTACTACCTTTGATGGTCCTACAGATCATCGCTCTCCTTTTTATTCCCAGCATGCTCAATACCGGCGCAAAGCCGCGAGCAGTTGGTGAAGCTCTCTTCTGCTATCTCATGCAAGGAGTAGGAGTTATTTTGATGACAGTTGGTGCTCTTCCAACAGTCTTCAGTGTCTTCGCTGGAGTTGCTTTCCCAGGAAGAACATACGTCGCACTTCTCGTTGTGTTCACCTGCGGTGGAATCTTATTCCTTATCCACGATCAACTTAGCCAGAGTCTAAGTAGTGCATCCAAAGCAGTTCCACAGGCTGTCTACTTCTTCTCGCTCAAAATAATTGGAAACCTGATTGCACTCCTTTCAGGACTTTCAATCATCCTGAGTATTATCACCGGAAACACTCAGCAGGGATGGTGGGTCATGCCATTTGTCCTCCTATTCTACGGACTAATCCTCAGCTGGTGCACACGTGTTGATCAGGAGAAGCAAGTTTTCCAGAGCGCTCCCATGCAGGTACCAACTAGGATAACGGCAAAGAAGCCTGCTGCCAGAAGCAAGCCTAAGAAGACAGCTAAGAAGAAAAGATAAGGAATCCTTCATTATCCTTATCGTAGGGATCCTTGGGATCCTTGGGATCTTAGGGATCTTTTTTCTTGATTCGCCTCCTCCACTCATGCAGGATATCGCCACTCGTGGGAGTCCCTACGACATTTGTACCACGCCTGCCCTCCGTAGTCCCCGCGAAGCGAGGCGAAGGCAGGGTTCCCAAAAACATTATGGCTAAATCCAAAGCGAGTGAACTCGCACGTCACAAAGGTAAGAAATACGCAGATAAGGCTGCTCTCATTGAGAAGCCGAGTTATCCCCTGCCGGAAGCAGTGGAGCTTCTTACAAAAGTATCCACAACTTCTTTTGATGGAACTGCAGAAGTTCACATTAAGATAAATGCAGATACTACTCAGGCAGACCAACTAGTTCGCACAACAGTCACGCTTCCGCATGGAACAGGAAAGACCGTTCGCGTCGCAGCTTTTGTTGAAGACGACAAAGTTGAAGAAGCTAAGAAAGCAGGTGCAGATAAAGTAGGCAAAGAAGAGCTAATAAAAGAGGTGGAAGGAGGAACAATTGATTTTGACATCGCAGTTGCACAACCAGAAGTGATGAAAGACCTCGGAAAGATCGCGAAGACTCTTGGTCAGAAAGGTCTTATGCCAAACCCGAAGGCCGGAACTGTTTCACCGAACATAGGACAGACTGTTGAAGAAGTGAAAAAAGGAAGAATCGAATGCAAGATGGATAAGCAGGGAATCATCCACACTGTCTTCGGAAAAGTTTCATTTGGTGCAGACAAGCTTGCCGAAAATCTTCAGGTTCTCATTCAGGCAATTAAGGATGCCAAGCCTACCGGAATAAAGGCTGAGTACATTCAGACAGTGACTATCTGCCCCAGCATGGGACCGAGTGTCCGTGTGCAGCTTTAACTGCTAAGAATTTCTCTCACCTCATCAACGCTTTCGACTCGTACAAGCTTTGATCGAAGTTCCTTAGCGCCATCGATCCCTTTTACATAGCTCGCTAGATGTTTGCGCATTTCAAGCATCCCACGTCGCTCCCCTTTTGTGCTCACAGCAAGTTCACAATGACTGATGATGAAGGGAATTTTTTCTTCGAAGGTAAGTTTTTCAACTGTTGAAACCATCGGTCGAAAGTCACAAGTCTCATGTCCAACGTCTTTCGTCTTTGGACTTTCGACTTTGGACTTTCGACTTCTCAGTGCTTCTGTAATGTCCCCCATTAGCCACGGGTTACCGAATGTTCCTCTGCCAACCATCACACCATCCAAGTTTCCGATTTTATCTAGTGCATCCTGCGCACATTTAATATCACCGTTACCTATTACCGGAACATCAACTTCTTTTTTCAGAGCATAGATAGGATCCCATTTGGCCTCACCACTGTACTTGTCATGGAATGTTCTACCATGAATCGCCAATGCATCCGCACCCGCTTTCACAATCTTTTTGCAGAAAGGAATAAGTTCTTCTGATGACTCCCAGCCCAGACGTGTCTTCACACTTACAGGAATTGATACTGCCTCTTTAGTTGCAATTACAAGCTCCACTGCAAGCTCAGGATTTCTAAGTAATGATGATCCATGGCACGAGGACACAACTTTCGCTGCAGGGCATCCCATATTTATGTCGATGCCATCTGCCCCCATCTCCTCAATCACTTTCGCAGCAGAAAGGAAGTGATCCGGATCTTTACCAAATACCTGAACAATGAACGGGTGTTCCACTTCGGGATTAAAATGAAGCATCTGCATTGTCTTCTTTGCACCGTAATGGATGGCATCTGTACTAAGAAACTCCGTATAAACGATCGTTTCCGGAGCAATACCTTTGATTAATTGCCTGTATGATGCATCTGTGACTCCCGCCATAGGAGCAAGAGCAACAATGGGCCGAGGGGTTTCTTTCCAATTGAATGACATTGTTAAGCAATTTAACAATCTAAAAAAAATATTGTAAAGCCAGGTGCAGTAGAAAGAATAGCAACTCTCACGCACAATACAGTACAACATGCGTCGTATTGCACTCCTCATTAACTCTATTTTCCTTTCCTGCTGGTTTGTCCTGCCCTCACATGCGCAGTCGCTCGTAACAAATAACATAAGTGGATGTGCTAACCTTACAACAACAGGAAAGATTAGCGTGCAGTGTATTCCTGCATTCCTAGCTCATATAGCAAAAGTCATCTTCGGAATGACAGGAGGTTTTGCACTTCTAATGATAATGTTTGCCGGTTATAAAATTGCTCTTGGAGCACTTACCGGCGACAGAGAAGGTGGAAAGCAACAGTTAAAGTGGGCTATCATTGGTTTTCTAGTCTGTGCATTCTGCTTCTTTATTATAGACTTCTTCATTAGAGCAGCCACAACCCCATGACACCTAAGAAATCATCACAAAAGGCATTCTCTTCATTCCGAATTATCGGAAAGAAAGCTCAGAACGTTCTTAAGAAAGCTAAGCAGTCTGATGGATCTACCAAGAAGGCTAGAGCAAAACTTCCAAAGAAAGAGCATTACGAAGAGCTGGTTATTCACCTTTCTATTAGAAGTGTAGTAAGAGCTAGCTTCGCAATATTGGCAGTAGTGGTTGGCATGTGGCTCTTTTATCACCTAAGACACAAAATCTTCCTACTCTTGCTGGCATCATTCGTTGCCGCTGTGGTGGATCCGGGAGTGCAATCTATGGAAAGAGCCGGATTCCCCAGAGGAATTGCTATATTGGTTCACTACTTCCTTGGGCTCTTTATCTTATTTTTCCTTCTATTCTCTCTTATTCCAATAATTGCAATTCAGCTTCAGCAGATTGCTGTCTTTATTGGAAGTGAGGTAGATGTTTTCCTTTCTGAGCCTGAAATATCGCTACCTCTGGTAAGCGCAGATCTCAATAGACACCTTACAAACTTCGCACAGTTAACTCTGCAGGATCTCTCTATCACCGAGTTCGCAGATGCACTTCAGCAGTTTGGTCAAAACCTTTCTTCTGCAGCGCAAGGATCTGTTCGCTTCGCCGCACAGCTTGCAGGTTCAGTTGTGAACTTCTTTGTAAGTTTGATCTTGGTGCTTGTTCTTGCCTTCTTCATACAGCTTGATAAGGAAAGGATTGTCTCATGGATTCGTGGATTCCTTCCACAGCGCTACCGCATGTACGCTGACCACAAGTCAGAAGCAATTCATCACAAGATTGGACAATGGGCACGAGGTGAAATACTCCTAATGCTCAGTATCTTCGCAATTACACTTACTGCACTTCTGATTCTACGGATGCCATATGCACTCACTCTCGCTGTGCTTGCAGGATTCTGTGAATTTATTCCGGCAGTTGGTCCTTTTATTGCAGCAATCCCCGCTGTAATCATTGCCCTCTCTCAGGAGGGAATAATATGGGCACTTGTAATTGCAGGTGTGTACTACGTAATTCAATGGTGCGAGAACAATCTGCTTGTGCCTCTGATAATGAAGCG
>CAYUBO010000054.1:0-8267 GCA_964443095.1 uncultured Candidatus Peribacteria bacterium
CTGAGCGTGAGATGATTGACCTATCTTCCGTTAGCAAAGTTGATACGCAGACAGTGAGCAAGCGCTACATGGCGGAGATTATGCAGGCTCGTTACTTCGAGATCTTCTCTCTGGTGAAAGACGAGCTTAATCGCATTGGCCGTGGAGGCATGCTTCCCGCAGGAGCGCTTCTCACAGGTGCGGCAGTTAAATCTCCAGGTGTTCTGGATCTCGCACGGGATGTTCTTGGTCTCCCAATTCAGATGGGATTCCCAGTGGATATCGGAGGAGTGATTGAAAAGGTTGATGACCCTGCGTACGCAACGGCCCTCGGGACGCTCGTATGGGGCATGCGTGAAGGCGATCAAGGTCCACGTATTGGATCAATTCAGATGAAGCGCGCAGCAACTCAGGTTGGTTCGTGGTTCAAGAGTCTACTTCCTTAAAAATTACAAGTTTTATTTATTAATCCCTAGTCAATTCCCCCAATTATCATGTCGGATACACTACGTTCCCTCTTCACTGGCTCAGCAAAGTCAGATGACTCGCAGGGTTCATCATCTCCCGCTGGTGCTTCTCCCGCTGGTAGCGGCAGTAGCAGTAGTAGTACTGGTACGGCGCGTTCGGCGTCTGCCAAATCATCAGCATCTACCCGTGAAGTGAAACCGGATGTCGCACCTGGTGCAGATATTCGTGTTCTTGGAACAGGTGGAGGTGGTGCAAATGCCATTAAGCGCATGGTCGATCAGAAATTAGAAGGCATTGAGTTCATTGCTGTGAACACAGATGTGCAAGCTCTCTACCACAATCCGGCTTCCAAGAAGATCACAATCGGGCGTGGTATTACACGCGGTCTTGGAGCTGGTTCCAATCCTGACGTTGGAAAGCGTTCAGCTGAAGAAAGTATGGAAGAGATTAAAACTGCCATTGAGGGTTCCGACATGCTCTTCATTACGGCAGGACTAGGAGGAGGAACAGGGAGCGGAAGTAGCAGCGTTATTGCAGACATTGCCAGAAGCATGGATATCCTGACAGTTGGGGTTGTCACACGTCCATTTAGCTTCGAAGGTGTAAGGCGCAAGAAAGTTGCGGATGACGCACTCGAGAGTTTGAAGGGGAAGGTAGACACTCTCATTACAATTCCAAACGATAAGATTCTCTCACTCATCGATAAGACCACGCCTCTCACAGAAGCGTTCCAAGTCGTTGATGAAGTTCTCCATCATGCTATTGATGGCATCGCAAGTTTGATAACAGTGCATGGTCTCGTTAATGTAGACTTTGCTGACGTTAAGTCCATCATGCAGGATGCAGGAACAGCTCTGATGGGAATCGGATACGGAACAGGAGACAGTCGTGCTGCAGAATCTGCACGCGCAGCAGTAGATAGCCCACTCCTTGATCAGAATATTTCCGGTGCGAAGGGAATCCTCTTCAACATTACCGGAGGAAATGATCTTTCGATGTTCGAAGTAGATGAAGCAGCAAGAATTGTCACAGAGGCTGCAGATCCGGATGCCCTAATCATTTTTGGTGCAGTGATTGATGAAAGCTTCACAGGTGAAGTTAAGTGCACAGTCATTGCAGCAGGATTTGATGAAGAAGAAGTAAGCAGTGTTTCTAAGTTTGAATCACCATTACGCAAGACTGTTTCACAGGCTTCATCAGGAACAAGTGAAGAAGCTCCGGCAATGAAGAGGGAAGAAGAAAGCAAAGTTCCTTCACTACTGGATGCTACGTCTACGTCACCGGAACTCAACGAAGAGGAGCTAGAGGTTCCTGCATTTATGCGTAAACCTATTAGTAAGTAATTAAGGGACGAGGGAGTACTAAGAAGAAAGGAAGGCTTCCTTCCTTTCTTTTTTTACGTGCGTTCCTGTAGATCCAAAACCACCACGGGATTCTTCTTTGTGTTGATCCACTTCTATCCACTCTGCTGTTTCTACTTTTACAAACATTCCCTGTGCAATCCGTTCGCCGCGTTCGACGGTAACAGGTTCATCACAAACATTTTGTACCTGCACGAAAATTTCATCATCTGGTCCATGGTAATCCTGATCAATAACTCCAATCGAATGTGGGCAAATGAGCGCCTTCTTTCTCGGGAGAGATGATCTTGGAACTATCAACAGTGCATATCCTTCCGGTACGTTAACAACTACATTTCCAGGAACGAGGCCAATCTTTCCGGATTCAATTACCGTTGTTTCACGTGTGATCAAATCAAATCCCACAGATCCATTTGTCTCATAGCGAGGCAGATCTAGGGATGTATCAATGCGGGAGATCTCAATTTGCATGGGATAGTATCATGCTGGAATGAGTTAGTTTTAGCAAGATTAGAGTAATAGAATAACAGAGTACGAGATAATAGGAGGGATGAGAATATAAGAATCCTATTACTCTAATATACTCAATTATCTAATCCCTAATAAGCCCTGTTGGAACACCAATTCTCAGTCCTTCATCATGGCTGTACTGCCCTCCTCCGACTACGAAGTCATCGTAGTATTCTGCAAGGAATCTAATGATTGCTTGTGGATCTCTTAATACAGCTTTGTCGAATATATCGACTAGTCTTGCAGTAGCGGCAAATACCTTTGCGGGAAGTTCTTCAGATACTCCGGGATTTTCGTATGGATTTCTATTGGTGTAGTTTTGTAGGTTAACTGCATTTTCACCAGATTGAATTTCTCTGTTCACCTGTGCCCAGTCCTCATCAGTTATGTAGTGAGCCAAGGAAGCTTGAGCAAATGTTAGTAAAGATTTTCGGAAGTCTACAACTTTTCGGTTTTTTCCAACAACAGGTCTGTGGTGGGCTATTTCATGCTGTGAAAGTTTTGGACGGGTAGGTTTATCTACACCATTACGAGTAAGGATATTATCAAAATGAATACTACCAATAATTGTCTGGGCAACATCAAGGGCGTCAGCATTTGTAAAATTAGCTTTTCCCTCAAGGTGCCAGTGTGCTAGAACTGCATATGCCCTAAGCTTTTCGTTGAATCCAACATAACCATTCTTTAGTCCTTCGGTTGTTAATTTCTGACGGTTACCAGAGAATGTATCCAACATGTACTCGATGTTTGAGTAATCTAGGTTCGAAAGGAAATAGTGCATATCATCGTGGTCCATTTTCTCTGCGACACGCGATGCACCTTTTCTAAGCCTTTCCTTCACACTTTGTTCACGATTGATAACTAGCTGACAGAAAAGCGTAGTTTTTGGGCCAGGCAAATATGGATCAGACTCCTGCAGATATCTTCCAAGCCGTTCCATGTCTGCCATCTGGTTATTCTTCTGGTAGAAGTAGTCAATGAATGGGAAGATTAAAAGAATTTCTCCTTCTGCACCTGCAAGAGTGCGGAGTCGATCAATAGACATAAGTCCGTAACGTATTCCCTGAATTAGATAAAAGAATTTTCCCTCCATAGTCATCTTACCCATACGAATTGCATAGTGAAGAATTTCTTCAAATAGGTGCGGGTTTACATCTTCTGGTGGGGTTCTGCCTGCTCTTTTTGCTTCTACATAAAGCTTTAGTTGACGGTATATTTCCTTATCCAATCCGTCGTTAGTATTTGCAAGTTGGTCTACTGTACTTGTGAACTTCTGTTTTCCACTTTGTACCCCACTGTCGTTTGATTGTCTCCAGTTGTAGTACTTGTCTTTGTCATCCCAGATATTTGTAATCAGTTTCTGAAGCCAGCGATCACGGAGAACATCATCGTTTTTGCATGCAGCAATTGGCATGCTGTAGTTTGAGAGTGCATTTAATGTTCCCCAGAAATCAACGTCGTTCCAATCTAGTCGCCCACGCTCGGAGAGGAGCTCAATTATAGCTCGTACCTGATCCTGGATTCGGGATTTTCCGAGTAGCTCAACAAGTTCCCAGGCATCAACTTCTTTGAGCGCTTCCTTCCACTGGTTTACTTCTTCCAACTCAGACTGGTGGTGACGTCGTTTGAATTCGTGTTTAAGCTGTCCGATGTATGGAACGTTATCCGGAATCCATCCTGTGAGCGCTTGTCCTGCTCGTGCTTCAATGCTTTCCTCGCGCCTCTTCCATATACGATTAAGGTCTTCCCACCCTTGTTTTATGATGTGAACAAAGTCACGAAGACTCATCATATTCATGTTATAGTAAAACGCGCGGAAGCTGGTTTTTCCGGTTGCCTCTTCTCTTGTAAGGTCCCAACTTGATTCCTTCGCTGCATCAAGTAATCCATCTATTCCCCCTGCAGCTGTTTTTAAATTATCAGATTCTTCTGTGATGCTCTCTCCTCGCTTGAAGGCAGCTACCATTGCATTGCGTCGTGGTTCCATTATTGAAATATACTCTCGGATTTTGTCACCGAGCTTGTATTTTGCTCCAGTATCTTCATCGACAATTGTGTATTTGTTTGCCAGTTCGGTCCCTAGAAAAGATTTTGCATTTCCAATAGTTCGGTCAATAAAACGGATATCTTCGTTGTAGTCTGTTACGTCCACTTCATCTTCTACACTTATACCTGATTCGGAAGGAGGAGCTTCGCCAAACTCTTCTGTCTGAAGTGAGTGCACAGAATCATCAACATCATGGAAGGATCTTTTCGCTAATTGTAATGGTGTCGGCTCCGGTTCTCCCGTCGCCTCATCCATTAAAGAGAAGAGTGCCAATGCTTCTGCAGGAGCATTCCTTCTAGTCCCGGTTTTGTGATCTGCATACTTAACGAAGTACTCATCAGTTATCAAATCCTGCCAGCGTTCATGCGCTATTCGTATTGCATCTTCTTCAGTCGCACCATTTGCTTTTGCTTCTTCGGTGAAGCGAGCGAGAACTGCTTCGCGGTTGTAGCCCCATTTCTCCACTGCAAGGTATTCGAGGAGTTCCTGATGAGAGATTTCGTGTCCTCCGACTGTTGCAGTTTTTCCCTCCGAAAGCTCCGCGAAAGCTTCTGAAAAAAGTTGTGGGTGAAGAACTCCTGTGTCACGTGTGAGTACATCCAGAATTGCGTGTCCCCACTCGTGATCAGCGACTTGTTTCCTGTGATCTGGATTTCGGATGCGATCACGATTGATGTAGATTATGTTGTCACCGCGTTCATACGATCCGAATGCATCTGAACCGACAATCATCTTGAATTCTTCGGATGAAACTTCTTTGATTTGAACTTCGCTCAGTCGAGTTGCGCATTCCTCCAGTGCAGCAACTTCAACTTTTATTGAAGCAAGCTGTTCTTGAAATTTATTATGTGATTCATTTTCAGCTTCCTGGTCTATGAATTCCAGCTGACCTCTGTAAGCATCGTACTTAAGCTTTATTTGTATTGGAATTTCCAAAGCATCAATTACTGGGTGTTGCAGTTTATTATGAGATAGGACTACTGCAACTGCATTATCAAGTTGTTTAATGACTTCGCTGGCAGATCTTTTGTCGTTCTCTAAGAAATCCTCTTTCTGTTCCATTTTCTTCAACGTCACCTTCGCAACAGTAGGATTTGAAGTTGCTATTAGTGCGGTGGTACTAATCTTTCTATCTGGGGCAGTGTGTTCATATATGAATTGATTATGAACAAATATTTCCTGAGGAGTTGCAGTTCCATCCTTCACGCGTTGCTGAATGGTTGAGATTCCTTTGACCGCTTCGTGGTAGTCGTCTGCTTCATTTCCGAAGAGAGAAGTGAGAAGTTCACGTGATGCACCGGTTGCATCGGGTCCGGTCTGCAGCGCAAGCTCCTCAAGTCCGTCCTGGTGCGCGTCAACAAATTCTCTTGCATCTGCGTGTTGCATGCGGAGGTCAGTGAACATCGCAGTTTCAAACGCCTTGTGATCTTCAACAGTAGATTCAAGTTCTTCGATCTGTTCCAGTGCACCTCGTGCGTACGTTAAGTAGAACGGATCATCCGGTTCCGGAGCGAGTTCCTCTTCAGCGTCAGTTGCCGCAAGCAGCTCCTCGAGCCTCTTAATTTCTTCATCGTGTGTTCCTGCTCGCGATCGCTTTAGTCCTGCGAGTTCATCACGCCACTGGAGACGAAGTACTCTCGTCACAGTTCCGGATGTCTGTGCAATACGGTTGAGCATTGCAGCGTAGGAGATGCCGTACGTTTCCTCAAACTGTGTCACATCGGTCGGCAGCTCGCTGATGCGAATGTGTAGTTTCTCACTTACCCACTTGGCACGCTTCTGTAACTGCAGATCTAAATGCCTGTTGAGCATTGCAACCTGTTTCTTGAGCAATGGAATAGTTTCTTCTCTTAGCTCTTCTGGTGTCGTGATACCAAGGCGATCACTTTGCTGCAAGCTCACGAGCGCATTGCTTGCACTAATCTTGTTGAAAATACTCGTAACAAGATCTTCTCTTGTTGGTTTTTCCGGAGCGTGGAAGTTATATTCCACTGCAAGTTTTCTGGCTATTCTCTGGACTTCTGGATCATCTGAAACTTCTGCAGTTGTAGGATTAAACTCAATCCCAAGCTGCTGCATAATATCTTCTGGGTCTGATTCAGCGAGGAAGTCAGAAATGTTCTGAATTGTGCCTTCTTCCGTTTCCCCTTCCTGAGGAAGTTGACTTCGAAGTCGCAGACGCTCTTCCAGTGCTTGAATTTCTTCTAGTGTTTTTGCCGTTGTTTGCAGTCCTGAATCATTTGCGAGTAACCGCTCTATGTCTTCGTATTTCCGAAGCCTCTCTTCCAGCCCGTTTGCAAGACGCATTGTTTTTTCTGGTGAAGTGAGTGCTCGTACAAGTGCTTCTTTCGCAACACTGCGTGCATCTTCATTATGAAATGTAAATAGAGAAAGAGCCGCAGCATCATCTTTCCTGGCAAGGTAATCAGTTCCTTTACCTGTAACAGGAGCGGATTCTTTCATTCTTGCAACAACATCTTTGAATTGATCCGGTACAAGAACCTTCAATCTTTCTATTTCCTCTTCTGTAATCAGTTCACGAATTTCAGATCTTTCATCCAAAGTTAGGTAGAATTCTGCATCAAGATAAACAGTCTGAAGAATTGCAGGAGTCCTAAGTGCATAGTCGATAACTTCTGCACCTTCTATTTTTTCAACATTATCAAGAAGTCTACTATTAAGCTTCTCGCGTTCTTTGATCAATGCCTCCTGAACAGTTAATTGTTTTTGTTTAGCCTTCTCGCGTTGCTGCCTTTCTTTCTCAAGTTCTTCAGGAGTTTTCTGATCAGCAAAGTATGCTAGACGTCTCTCCCTCTCGGGGCCGAGCTCAAAATTGGAGAAATGTTTGTTTGTGGAGCTACTCCGCATGTTAGAGTTTGCAAATTCTAGTAATGGTGTCGAAGACTTTTTCTCTCCTTCCGGTCAGATCCTTGATGTACTTGCTTAGCACCTCCCTAATTAGAAAAGGATCTGTATCACCTGTTTGTATCCGGACGTCAGTTGCCACAGAATTTGTAAGCTCTATGTGGAGCTCTACATACCCATGCCCTTGCAGCAACCAAAACCCGGCACATTCGTACCATGGAATGAATTTGTCATCGTATAGGATTCCATCATTTCCAATTGCAACTACTTTTTTGTCTGGCTCATGACGATGAGTCCATAAGTAGATTAATGTTAGCAATCCAATTAGAAATAGGAATGTCCATGCCTGTGTGTAAATGGCATATCCGGAAAACGCAACCAGTACAGCTGCTGCACAGATATACCAGATTATTGTTCTCTTATGATGTGGACGAGACTGTGCAGACCACGAGAGAATCGCGCGTTCAGTGCGCGCTGGCGGGGGAGGTGAAAAAGTTTTCATGGGTATGTGTGTAAAATCCTTTAATTATAGCGCAAAACACGCTTTTTAACCATTTGCAAGACTTGCCATAATCTCAATATTATTGCTTATTGAAGATGGCTTTATTATGTATAAGAAAGCCATTTGCTTTGCATAGTTGACATCATTGCCAAGAAATGTACTATATTGCTTTTATGGGTGTAGAAAATGAGAATCCCTTCGATACTCTATTCAAGAGTGGAGTGCCGGAACGGCAAAATGACGCAATAAGTCGTCGCGAGATGCTACAAGCAATGATCGCATGTGGAGCTGCGACAGCACTGTCGGCAGATGCTTTAGCTCAGCAGCCGGGACGTCAGCAAAGAGGGGGCCTACCACAAAACAGGAATCAGAGACAATTTGGTCAGCCCCAGGGAACCCCATCACCAAACACGAACCAGGGGTTTAGCACACTGCAACCGCCTCCATCCACGTGTCTTAGTAAGATGAATAGCGTTCCTGATTTCAACATTCCTTCGAGAATCCGCCTGCGTAAGCTGGCGGAGGAAGAGTTTCC
>CAYUBO010000055.1:0-6372 GCA_964443095.1 uncultured Candidatus Peribacteria bacterium
CTATGTGTGGGCCCTCAAGGATCATATTTCAAAATACATAAAACGTGATCAATATCGAGAGATCGTCTCCTCACTTTTTGAAGAAGCCAAGAGTATTTTTTCCGATTAGTATTATGCGAATAGACACGTTACAGCTTGAGCAATTTCGTTCCTATGATGAAGAAGTAATAGATCTAAAGAATGGAGATATTTATCTATTTGTTGGTGCAAATGGAGCAGGGAAGACAAATATCCTTGAGGCGCTTTCTGTCCTCTCAATAGGAAAATCATGCATCAGTAATGATGAGAGAGATCTAGTGATGTGGGACAGAGATTACTATCGTGTACGTGCAGAGGCCCGGACAGATGATGGGCAAGAGAAACAGCTGGAAATAACAAGTCAGGTTATTCCGCGAAAGCAGAAGGCATGTTTTATTAATGATGTCCGCATGCCGGTAAGTCAGATGGTGGGCACGCTCCCAGTTGTGATCTTCCTTCCACAGGATCTACACCTCTTCACAGGTCCGCCACTAAGGCGCAGGGCATTTCTGGATGATCTATTAAGCCAGGTGTCTCCTGAATACACACAGCTTCATTCTGAGTATCAAAAAATTCTCAAGCAGAGAAACAGTCTTCTTAAGAAGATTGCAGATGGAGTGGTCGGTACAAAAGATCTCACAGTATGGAACGAAAAACTATCAGGACATGCAGCAAAGATCACACTGTCTCGATTAGAACTAATCAAAGTTCTACAGTGCACAATTGCAGAAGAGCTAGTGGCTCTTGGGGAATCGTGGGAAGAAATTAAAATTGTTTACGAAAGAAAGAGTGTAACCACAGAGGAGGAATCACTAAGAGAAGAAATAAAAGATCTCCTCGAGCACTATCAAGAGAGAGACATCATCCTACAGTCAACAACAGTGGGGCCGCATCGTGACGACTGGCACATTGAAATCGGTGAGAGGGAACTTACAACCTTTGCATCACGCGGCCAGCAACGGGTAGCCGTACTCGCATTACTCTTTTTAGAAGTTTCGTATCTCGAGCTCCGACGAGGAGAAAAGCCAGTCATTCTATTGGATGATGTTTTTTCTGAACTGGATGATGCGCATCAAGGCGCACTTCTAAAATCGCTAACAGGTCATCAGGTAATTATCACAAGCACACATGTGCCTTCAAAAATACACGGTGCAACGGTGTATGATGTTACATCGGGGACGATCCAGAAGAAGGCAATTGCTGTTGCATAGGAATTGCAAATGAAAAATGTAAAATGGCAAATTCTCTCTATTTGAAAAACAATTTTCAATTTGCCATTTGCAATTTTTCATTGTTCGCTAGTGTTCCGTACACTGCGAGACCGAGTGCATCAGCTGCATCATCAGGAGTCGGCGTTTCGGTAAGATCAAGAATCCTTTTTAGCATATCCTGCATTTGTTTTTTGTCTGCAGATCCATCACCTACGATGGCACTCTTAAGTTGCATCGGGGTCGGTTCAATAATCGGTATATTCTTTGATGCAATTGTCTGAATAATTGTTCCACGTGCTTGTGCAACATCGATTGCAGTACGTTCGTTTCTTGAAAAGTAGAGTTTTTCAATCACTGCAAGATCTGGTTTTGTTTCTTCAATGTACTCCAAAAGATCCCGCTGTATCTCTTCCAGCCTGTCACCGATGGGAGTATTTGGAGGAGTTGTAATTGTAAGCCAGTCGAGAGCATTTATTGAATGAGTAGAAGTGGCTTCTATGAGCCCCAAACCAACTGTTGCAATGCCGGGATCTATACCAATAATCTTCATGGCATCAGTGTATGAGAGAGAAGACTTGAATCAAAGGCTTCCGATTGAGAAAAACGCGATATTTTGCTATAATAAGGGGAATACTGCAAATATATGACAAAGATCAAACATGTACACAGGCACTATATTGCTGCGCCTCTCTGCGCACTTATGTTTGCTGCATCTTTCATCCAAATCACTCCTACAGAGGCGGCTCCAGGTGTGCAGGAAGTTGAGGCAAAGGAAGAAGATATTGAGAAGCACTTTGTTTTGATCAATAAGGTAAATGGAACACTGTTTCAAGGAGGAGAAGTAGATCTGGAAGCTCCTGAGCTCGCTCTCGAAAAAGGTTCTGTCCTCTTGAGCGGTAAGGGGCTCATCAATATTAAAGTTGGTTCATATGATGTAACGGGACTGAGAGGAGCATTTCACGTGAGCAGAAACGAAGATGCCATAACAATCGCAACAATTACTTCACCGGTACTCATAGAAAAAGATGATTCGGTTGTTATCATTCCGGAAAGAAAGCAGTGGAGTCACAGTGGGGATATATCCAAATTCACTCTGGAAAAAGATATGTGGCTTGGAGATAGAAAATTCACCGTTTTACCTGATAGGTTCTTAAGTCAGCAATTAAATCTTATTGCCAAACATCACAAGTCAGAACCGTACCAAGCTGGAGAAGAATTTAAACTTTCCATTCAGGAACGCGTGTTGATGGCAGCCGAACTTGATGAGGAATCTGATCTGTTAGTTCCACTTCTTACGGAGCTCGTGAAAGATCAGACTTTCTGGGCACTTGCATCAGTTCATCCTGACTATCGTGATGTTGTGTGGATTCTCCCGGAACCGAAGGCAGATAGAGAGCTTGCGCTTGAAAGAGTGCACATCTTGCCTCAAACAGATACGGCAACAGAAGCTATCCGTCCATTCACGTACGAGCGATGGAAGATTGCAGTAGGAGATACTCTTTCCAGAACTGAAAACTACTCACAGGCAATAAGTAATTTAATTGAGATCACTGCACCGTATGTTCAATTGGCAGATGAAAACAGATACCCTGAGCGAGCAAACAGAATGCGTACATCACTTCAGGAAATTTCTGAAAAAGCATCAAGTGATCTTACTGAAGGAGCTGTGAAAGTACTCGCGGAGATAGCGGCGGATGGGAAGGTGGATTTGTTTGAGGTTGTGGTGGAAGAAGATACGATTGAGGAAGTATCAGAACAAGAAACCGAAGAATCCAAAGAAACCAAAGAATCCGAGGAGATAGTTGAGTATTCTCCGGAGGAAGTTGAGGCACGTGCGACTAAGATGCTGAATGCTATCCAGGATTTCCTTTACACAGTTCACACGAAGCTTGAAGCCATTTCTCCTACAAGAGCAGAAGTGATGGATATCATCATTACCGGTCCAAATGGAGACAGGGTTGTTGATTTTGTTTTGAATGTTACAGACGGATCAGTTGAGATAGTATCCATAGAAGGGCTACACAAAGACACATTCCCGTTTGTGCCAAAGCTACCTCAGTTTGTGAGCTGGGTGATGAAAATGGAGTGGTAGTTTTCGTCATGGTGAGCTCGTCGAACTATGACAAAACAAAATTGCCGATCCTTCGACAAGCTCAGGATGACAATTTTGATTGAGGATTAGTATCCTATTTGTGCTTGCTCATGAATCGTACAAGCAGACAAACCACACCTACGATTAAGTAGGAAGTTGCTGCCGGTCCTGATGCTATGAACATTCCCAGTACATCACCCTGTGCGAGTCCAATTCCTCCAAGAACAACAAAGACAATTCCAGCGAGGAGAAGGTACATGCGTGCAAAAAGGTAGGTTTTGCCAAGAGCAAATGCGGCAACACCTGCGATGATGTGGATAACATTTTGTGTTGTCTCGAAGTCATAATCACCGATTTCAAAGAAGAACGCGGCAATACCAACGACGAGGAACACAAGACCGAGCAGCTTCACGAGTGGTTTAACAAATGCAGACATGGAGGAGTGGGGTAAAGTGCCCTGTAAGGGTAGCACAGCCTTGAATGGAGAATTCTTGTCCTGCACCTAAATTTGTATTGCTGTGACATATGTAACAGAAGTTGTGCAGGAATTGATTGCTGGTTAACATAGAGTCCTATGGCTAAGAAGAGTAAAAAACTTCAGGTGGTCATTGTTGCGATTATTGCAATTGTTGCAGTGCTCGTCCTTCGTTCACAGGGATTCCTTGCACCGTACATTCCTTCATTCCATTTTACTGAAGAAATAACAGAAGAAAGTCTATCTTCAGTGGATTCAGAAGGGAGCGAGGCGGCTTCGGTTAAGGAGTAGATTTTAGTGAATTGTAAAATTGAAATGGCTTTATGAAGCCATAAATACGCACCGCCCCAATCCTACAAGAAGAAAGAGGCGGCGGTTCTTCTGCCCCGTGAAGAGAACAGTAGGATTTGATCGTATAACTAATGGTTAATAGGACAATTAAGTGATGGTGTGAAATCAAGATATACAAAAAAAGCGCATTGCTCACAGCAGTAAGTGAGGTGTTTGAAGTAGCTTAAGAGAACGCCGCCCCCAATCTAGAATTCGATCGGGAGCGGCGAACGTGTCCCCACCAAAGTGGCAGGGTGCCCACCAAAGTGGAAAGGGTGGGCTTCAGAGAAGGAGACAACGCTAGCGCGGCATTGAAGCCGGCTGGGATGAGTGAGAGATTCTTCTGCTCCGGCAACCTTTCGGTTGGCTTATCCGGGCTTTGGAACCTCTCACGCGGCCGCAAGCCGCGCGGTGCCGACTGAGGTGACACACGTGTGCCACCGTGTGGGACGGCCAACCGTAAACACGGCGAACTCCTTTCTACCTACGAACCCTTCGGATGAACTCCGGAGGACGAACGCAGGACTTGCATCATAAGCTTTAGAGGGCTTCAGTCAACGAAAAATAGGGCCTAAAACCTTCCTATTCTTGTCTTGATTTCATTGCCAGATTCTGCGAGGATTCCTCTCCTATGCAAGCAGCCACCAAAGAGCAAATTCTAGAATCAGCCAAGAGTGAAAATGTCAGTTTTGTTCGGTTGCAGTTTACAGACACGGTTGGGGCCCAGAAGGCAGTGACCATTCCTGTGAGCCAGCTTGAAGATGCAATCGATCATAACGTCTGGTTTGATGGATCATCAATCCAGGGATTCACGAGGATTTGCGAGAGTGATATGTACCTGAAATTGGATCTCAATACATACGCAATCATTCCATGGTCAAAGGGGACAGACATGGTGATTGCGAGGATGATTTGCGATGTATACCTGCCGGATGGAGAGCCTTTTACCGGAGATCCTCGTTATATCCTAAAGCGCCAGATCAAGCGTGCTGAAGATATGGGATACACGTACTACGTTGGTCCGGAGTGCGAGTTCTTTCTATTCCGCAAAGAGAACGGTGTACTTGCTCCACTTCCTCACGACACGGCCGGGTACTTTGATCAGACTTCAGACAGAGCAGCACTCATCAGAAAAGAAATCGCATTGTCCCTCAGGGAATTCGGTTTGGATGTAGAAACACTCCATCACGAAGTTGCGGCAGGACAGCATGAGATCAGCTTCCGGTACGCAGATGCACTTACGACTGCAGACGCAACCATGACACTCAAGTTCACTGTAAAAGCAATTGCGGAGAGACACGGTCTCCATGGAACATTTATGCCAAAGCCGATCGCTGGAATCAATGGATCGGGGATGCACGTTCATCAGAGTCTTTTCTCCGGTGACTCACCTCTGTTTTACGATGAGAATGATCCGTACAAATTATCCGATCTTGCAAAAAATTTCCTCGCAGGTCAGCTCAGTCACATAAAAGCAATTTGTGCAATTACAAGTCCTATTGTGAACTCATACAAGCGTCTTATTGCGGGTTACGAAGCTCCGGTGTTTATAGCATGGGGACAGAAGAACAGATCAACATTAATCCGCATTCCTCGTTACACGGAGGGGAGAGAGAAGTCAGCTCGGTTTGAACTTCGCTGTCCGGACCCCAGTTCGAATCCCTACCTTGCGTTTGCAGTTATGCTTGCAGCTGGACTGGATGGCATAGAAAAGAAGCTTCCGGCATCTCAACCTGTGGAAGAAAATCTGTATGAACTATCCGTATCCGAAGCACGGGACAGGGGATTTGATGTACTCCCACAATCCCTTCTCGAGGCTCTGTGGCATCTCGAACGAGATGGAGTGATTCGTGAGGCACTTGGGGAACACATCTACGAAGCGTTCATGCGAGCAAAAAGGGCTGAGTGCGATGGGTATCGCACACAAGTCAGTGATTGGGAAATTGATGCATATTTGGAGAAGTACTAATGGTGGGCGTTCGGATGGTAGGTACATTTTCTTCGTTTGCACACTGAATTTAGTAGCAGAACCTCTTTCAGCTGAGGAAAGACGCATTACAGGAGGTAAATACAAAGTGGTAGCAAAGGAAGTATTGAAGCCATTTTCTTCCTCGTTGTTTACCAGAGAGAGCGGAGGGGTAGAAAAGGCAAGCTCCACGTCTAATTACTAGAAGTTATGAAAGTTCTAGATTTACTCACACCCAAGCAGCGTACATTTGTTATTGAATATGCTCAGGGAAAGAATG
>CAYUBO010000055.1:6382-8082 GCA_964443095.1 uncultured Candidatus Peribacteria bacterium
ATAGCTGCGCGGATAGCAGGATACAAGGGGGATGCTAATCAGCTATCTGTAATTGCTGCACAGAACTTAGGAAAACTTAGGATTCAACAGGCCTTAGAAGAGTTTGCTAGACCTGCACTCGAGGAGGCGCAAATCAATGTAAAGAAGATTGTTGATGAACTTGTTGAGATTGCATTTTCTCAATCAGAACAGATTTCTGTATCTAATAAGATTAGGGCACTTCAGCTCATTGGGGAACATCTTGGTATGTTTAATGCCAAGCGAAGTGACCAGGATTTTGAGCCAAGCTTCAGTCTACATCTAAAAGCGAGCAGCTGTACTGATGCTGGATCAATGCGTAGAACTTTACTGGAACATCTCAGAGGTCGGCATTACTGATATCTCATCGTATTAGCGTAGTGTTAAGACGCTGTTCTATCATGTTGCGCAATGACTCAGAATCAATTTCATAATATTGTTTGCAGTTAATTAAAAGGCAATCCTTTATTAGAAAGCTAAGTGTTAAAAGAATGAAGATGCAAATTCCGATTTTAAGAATACTTCTTATGTGTTCTTCTTCAGAATAAGTTTTATCTTTCGATACCTTGATATTCTTTACAATGATATTAAACAAAGTGAAAAGAATTACCATTTCTAGTATTGCACCTACAATACTGCCCAACTCGGAAGCACCACCCAATGCAGCACCTTGACTGAAGTCTTCATATCCCAGCCATATCCAAAAGAGAACTGCCAGCACAATAGCCCCCATGATATGTCGAGCATCTTGTTCGTTATTATCTTCCATAAGTGAAGAGGGGAGAGGTACAAACCAAGAAGGGACACCCCGCTCGGCTGACCCAACGTTGCCGAATTGGTTGCCCTCATCGTCAGTGCGTTGACCGAGACAAGATGTCCCTTTTTGCACTGAGCAATGATGTGGGCGGGGCTTAGAAAGCCCTCGACAAGTTGGGTCGGTGCTATATTATCAATATTCTTGGGAATTGACTATTTTCTCTCCTTCGTATGGCCAAAGAAAAGGCTACAGAAAAGGCAAAAATAGGGGGTATTGCAACACATATAGGAGTGCTGTTTCAGACACTTTCAACCTGGGCTTTAGCGTTAGATTTTCTTAAGATTGATCCAAAGACACTTGCACTACTGTATGAACCGCCTACAGGAGATGACATGCTTTTTACATTAGAAGGGGGAAACGATGTTGTGTATTGTCAGGCAAAATATCGAGGTAAAGCACCATCACCTGGCGAAATCAAGAAATGGTTTCTCGAGCTTCACAAGAATCACAAAGACGAATTAGAATCGTCAGATGCAAATATTACTCTGCTAGTAGTCACCACTCTTGAGCTAGGTTCAGATCTTTACAGAGCTGTTGCAAACATTCGTCATCGTCCAAGTTATCTTCGTGGGAAGCTCAAGATTACAGAAGAAGAAGTTCCATTCGATTGCAACCTCAGACTAATCAGCCTCCCTTCTGAACCAGAAGCAATATCAATGAAAACGTGTTGGGGTCTTATAGGCTTACTAGGAATACCTCTAAGTTCCCAGGATGTTCAACAGGTTCTAAGTAATGCTGCAGATGAAATGGTGAAGGAGCGTCACGCAAGTGGTGGGAAGCTAGAATCAGTCCAAGATCTCATCATCAATCCGCTTTTCAACATTCCTTCGAGAATCCGCCTGCGTAAGCTGGCGGAGGAAGAGTT
>CAYUBO010000056.1:0-1873 GCA_964443095.1 uncultured Candidatus Peribacteria bacterium
TTTAAAAAAAGGAGATTAAATTTATGCCTAATACATGGAAAAAGGTTGTAACCGAATCATCTTCGGGAGCAATATCTCAAACAGCAGGAGCAGTAGCTAATTCAATCAGTGTAGGGAATGGGTTGTCCGGAACGGCATTCAACGGTTCTGTTGCCCGTACATTCTCTCACGCTGACACAAGCTCACAGGCAAGTGTCAATAATAGTGGAAGCACGTTTATTCAAGATGTGACCGTTGATACATACGGACATATAACGGGTTTAGCATCAGCGAACGCACCGGCAGAAACCTACACTGAACACGAATCAATTACGGAAGCCACTGATGTTGCTGTATCCGGGAATGATTTTGTGAACACGGTAACTGTTGATGGCAATGGACACGTTACCGATTTAGGAACAGGCACGGCAACGTTCACTGAAACCTATACCGCACATGATAACATTACAGCCGGAACGTCTCAAGACAACACCGGCAATAACTTCACCCGGCATTCCGCTACACACAGCAACATGGTCGTTGTCTCGGAAACACATCAGGTCTGCAGCTTCTGCAGAGCCAACAACCGGAATTTCTTCTGCGTAGTCCGCTCCACCAACGTTGAAGTTTCCATCTGTGAATACTGAACCGGAAGCGTTGATGCGGAAGACCAAGTTCTCATCACTCGTAACATCAGAGTAAATTTGCATGATGTCCTGGCTTCCCGTTGTTTCTTCACTGTCGATGAGAATCGCGACTTGGTTTCCTGCATCTGCAATTCCTCCAATTTGAAGCTTAGCAAGCGGATCAGTCTCACCAATTCCAACGTTTCCGTCTTCGTCAATGCGCATGCGCTCGCCAAGAGTTGTGCCATTGTGCGTAATGAACTTGAGCACACCTTCGTTCGCTGACGTTGGCGAGGTATCGGCTTCTATCTGCGCAATACGCTTGTCTGCGAGTGCGCTGTCGTCATTGGTGAATACAATCTCTCCAACTTCATCGGATGTACCTGTTGTGGATCCGATTAGCTCAAGGCTTGCACGTGATCCGTTTGCTGTGCCGCCAAAGATGGAGAGTACTTTGTCTCCCGGTGCAGCGACATCCGGTGCATCGATTCCGATACCAATATTTCCTCCGTCTGTGACGCTGAATTCACTGTCACCATCTCCGTCAGCATCAATGAGGAAGAATTGTCCTGCATCGTTGTAACCGAGAAGAGCCTCGTCCCCACTCTCTCCCATGTGCAGTGATGCACCTGATAGGTAGAGATCGCGGAAACGTTTTGCGTCACTTCCCAAGTCATATGTGTTCGTTGTGGATGGAACAATGTGGCTCGCAAGTTCTGCTGTAAGAGTCAGCGTGTCTGTAGATGCATCTCCGATTGTTACATTGCCGTTTAAAGTTGTTGTTCCTGCAACCTGCAGTGTTCCATCAGTAGTGATGCTATCGGCTGCAAATAGAGCCATTCCGGACATTGTTCCTGCTACATCTAACGCAGCCTCAGGTCCTGTTGTCCCTATTCCCAAACGGTTATTGGTGTCATCCCAGAAGAGATTCAGTGCATCTTCTTCAAGCTCTCCACCAGCTCCAACGAACGCTAGAGATCCTGCTGTTAGGCTTGTGTTGATGTCTCCGGTTACAGTCAAATCATCGAACGTTCCATCTGTTGCACGTACAGTTGAACCGGAGATTGTTCCGGCAACTTCCAGTTCAGTCTTTGGTGCAGTTGTTCCAATTCCGAGTCGATCGTTCGTGTCGTCCCAGAAGAATTCGGCATTGTCTTCAGTAAGCTCACCACTTGCGTTCGTAAACGCAATTGAGCCCTGTGTGAAGCCAAGATCGAGCCCTCCTCCACCTGCAATCGTGATCGCATCGAACGTACCACTTGTTGCGC
>CAYUBO010000056.1:1883-8044 GCA_964443095.1 uncultured Candidatus Peribacteria bacterium
GCTGTTAGGACGTGGCGGACGGCTCCTGTTATAGTCATATCATCGAACGTTCCATTTGTTGCTCGGACAGTTGATCCGGAGATTGTTCCTGCAACTTCGAGTTCAGCGCCAGGAGTATCTGTTCCAATTCCAAGTCGTCCACTGTCTGTGAAGATGAAGTCGCCTACTCCATCACCATCACTATCAACTTTGAACCCGTCATCGAACGCCAATGTTCCTTCGTCCCCACTTTCACCCATGTGAAGTGATGATCCGGATAGGTACAGATCGCGGAAGCGAAGTGCGTCACTACCTAGATCGTAAGTGTTCGTTGTTTTTGGCAAGATATTACTGGCAACTCGACCATTGAAGGTAATGTCATCTTCAGATGCATCTCCAAGACCAACATCACCGTTAAAGTTTGCAGCTCCATTGATAGTCGATGTTGTAGCAGTTACGGAGGAACCTGAGAGTGTACCGGATGCCTCTATGTCTCCTGTGACTTCAACCCCCTTGTCAAACTTAAAGAGGCTGTCATCTGTATTGAAGCGCATTACACCGCTATTTCCACTTGTTCCGATGTTGATTGAACCACTACTCACATACAGATCCTTCCAGCGAAGTGTGTCACTACCTAAACTGTAGGTTGCATCAGCAGATGGGTCGATATCGCTGCTTACGCGTCCGCTAAATGTGATCGTGTCACTCGTTGCATCTCCAAGAGTTACATCTCCATCCAATGTGGTTGCCCCACCAACATCGAGAGTATCGAGAACAGAAACTGTATCGATAGTTGCACTTGTTGCTCGGACTGATGAGCCTGACATTGTTCCTAGATCTTCATAGGCTGTCTTTGGAGTATCTGTTCCAATTCCGAGTCGTCCTGTGTCAGTTACTTTCACATCTGGGGTTCCATCGCCATCACTGTCCAAGACAAATCCGTCATCGAATCCGATGATCCCCTCGTCTCCACTTTCGCCTATGTGTAGCGAAGAACCGGAGAGATAAAGATCTCGGAAACGAAGCGAGTCGCTACCAAGATCGTAGGTGTTTGTAGTTGATGGAACAATGTGGCTATCGACTCTTCCAACAAATGTAACTGTATCACTTGTTGCATCTCCTAGATTTACATCACCATCGAGATCTGCAGTTCCTCCAACTGTCAGTGCATCGAGAACTGAAACGTTATCGATTGTTGCAGTTGTTGCTCGGACTGAGGATCCGGACATGGTTCCCATGACCTCGAACGCTGTCTTTGGAACATCTGTTCCAATTCCCAATCGTCCTGCGTCTGTGAACTTGAAATCAGGATCTCCGTCTCCGTCGCTATCCACTACGAATCCATCATCAAATCCAATCACACCCTCATCCCCGCTTTCGCCCATGTGTAGCGAAGAACCTGAAAGGTAGAGATCGCGGAAACGGAGGGTATCCGATCCAAGATTGTAGGTGTTTGTTACTGATGGCTCGATGTTACTGTCAACTCTTCCAACAAATGTAACTGTGTCGCTTGTTGCATCTCCAAGATCAACATTGCCATCCAAGCTTGTGAGTCCCCCAACTGTTAGTGCATCGAGAACAGAAACTGTGTCGATGGTTGCAGTGGTTGATCTGACTGCTGATCCGGACATTGTTCCAACTACTTCGAAGGCTGTCTTTGGTGCATCAGTTCCCAATCCCAAGCGGTTATTCGTGTTATCCCAGAAGAAGTTTGCATTGTCTTCTTCGAGGAAACCGCCAGCTCCTGCGAAAACAACGGAACCTGTGTCGAACCCTGGGTTAAGGTTTCCGTACACTGCACGCCAGCGACGTGCTGCTGATCCAAGATCGTAGGTTAGGTCTGCATCAGGAATTATGTGGCTATCTACTTCACCAACAAAGGTGACGGAATCTGTATCCGCATCACCAAGATCGACATCTCCGTTGAGACTTGTGAGTCCTCCAACCGTGAATGAATCCAGAACATCTGCAGTGTCGAATGTTGCATCTGTTGCACGGACTGTGCTTCCGGAGATTGTTCCCATAACTTCAAGAGCGGTTTTGGGGTCAACAGTTCCTACTCCAATTCGTCCGGTATCTGTGAATGCAATGTCATCACTTCCATCATTATCAATATCGAAGCGAAGCCCTTCAGTTTGCCCTAAACCGGATGTTATGAGGTGAATGGAAGTATTGTCTCCACTTGTTCCAATATTGATTGAACCGGAGCTGACGTATAGATCGTTCCAGCGGAGAGTGTCACTCCCGAGGTTGTACACCGCATCTTCGGATGGAACAAGATCGCTATCGATTCTTGCAGTGACTGTGAGAGTGTCACTTGTTTCATTTCCAATGTCCGTATCACCCTTGAGAGTTGTAAGTGTCTCTACAGTTAGTGAACCGGATGTTGAAAGGCTATTGCTTGTGAAGATGTCGGATCCTGAGATTGTTCCAACTACTTCGAGTTCTGTATCCGGATCTGTTGTTCCAATTCCTACACGACCGGTGTCTGTGAAGGCTACTTCGTCAGAACCGTCGTTATTCACATCAAATCTCAGTCCCGCTTCTTCTCCTGCAAGACCAGCTGTAATCAAATGGATCGAAGCGTCATCTCCGCTTGTACCAATGTTGAGAGATCCGCTACTAACAAACAAATCTTTCCATCGGAAGGTATCGCTTCCGAGGCTGTGAGTTGCATCAATGTTCGGTACAACATCCGTATCGATGCGTGCAAGGATGGATAGCGTGTCACTGGTTGCATCACCAATGTCTGTATCACCATTGAGAGTTGTAAGTGCCTCAACACTTAACGTTCCGGATGATGCGAGTGCACGCTCTGCATAGATGGTTGTTCCGGAAGCCGTACCAACTACTTCCAATTCTGTTTCAGGTTCAACAGTTCCGATTCCAACTTTGTTTTCAGATGCGTCTACGAAGAGTGATCCTTCATCAAAGTTTGCATCATCTTCCACAACCAACTTACCGGAAGACGTGAGGAGATCCTGTGCGTGGACGGTTGATCCTGAGATCACTCCGACTACTTCCAACTGCTCTGTTGGATCAATTGTTCCAATTCCTACATTTCCGTTATCCAGTACAACTACATCAAAAGTGCCATCATCGTCCGGATCAATCCCAAGGAAATCGCTTCCTGTCATGTAGCGGATTACAACCTGATTACCTGATGTTCCCATCTTGATTCCCGTGTTTCCTACGTACACATCACTCCAGCGGTGTCCGTCGTCTCCAAGGTCGTAGATGTCATCTGTAACAGGGATCAAACTTCCTGAGAAACGCCCCTTCACTGTGATTACATCTGAAGGTGAATCACCAAGGAAAATGTGTCCATTGAGAGTTGTAGTGCCCTCTACAATCAATGTTCCGCTGTTTGTGAGGAATTGATCAAGATGCAAAGAAACACCGGACATAGAACCGGCTACTTCGAACATTGTATCGTGATCCTGTGAGAGCCCAATACCCAATCCTCCAACGAAGAAGGAAGGATCTGACTGCACAGAATGTACTGAAGAAATAACGATGAAAGGCGTTAAGGTACTCGGATTCCCTCCTCCTCCATCTCCACCTCCACCACGCGGTCTTGGAGAAGGAGCTCTTCCCCCTCCGCTTGATCGGAATCCACGCATAAAATTCTTTACTGCTTCTTCAAAATTAACCCATACAGGCTGTCCATTCTGGACCATGAGTACCTCCCCTTCCCCTCCTGCCTCCATATCATCCAGACTTCCACCGTACGCAACCTCTGTGCTGCTCATTACAACTCCGGAAGGATCGTAGTAATCCATCTCTGCAAGGCGTTGTGAACGACGTGAATCTACACTCTTGCGAAGGTCTTCCGGTGTGACTGCAAGCTTCTGGCGAATGCGAGCCCGCCCCTGTGAATCGGTTGAAAGTTCGTTTGATGCAACGAACAATGACTCTGTGTGAACAGTTCCATCTTCATTCACTCCGACTGTTTCAAATGAACCAACCTGTTCGATTGGCTCGATTATTTTTGCATAAGCAGGAACTTCTGATACTGCTTCAATTTCAGCTCCTGTAAGAAACCTCAATGCAGGCTCAGGCATAGCGAACACTGTTCGGATGCCCACAATACAAACTACCGCTAGAGCGACAACGATCCATCGTTTCTTTTTGAAGGCGCTGAGGCGGAGGTGAAAAGAAGAGTCAGGCATGCAAGCCATGTAAAGTATTCTTTTTACAGAGAAAAAGGCTGACAACCCTACATGATTGAAAATTTGTCACAAGATGAAATGGCTACGGTGAGCCCTTACCTTTTATATTTACAAAGTGAGTTTTGTTTCCTTTCCTACAATCAAGTAAAGAATTCTTACGTTAAGTACTTTAGCTTGCGCAAAGTGAAAGAATAAATTCTTATTCCTCTTCAACCGAGAGTCCCCACCCCGACTTTATGCCACTCTCTTCAACAAAACCTGCATTCACCTCAAGCGCATATTTGGCACTTCCTTTTGACAGATATTTTTTACATGGATCCTCTTCACAGGGCTCCATCGTATCAGACGAAACGAAGTTCCCAAACTCATCGAAGAACATGATATCCAAAGGAATGAGTGTGTTCTTCATCCAGAACGAACGCTTCCTTTCATTTTCAAAAATGAACAGCATCCCATCTCCTTCCGGCAACTCATCTCTGGCCATTAAGCCTTCCATTCTTTCAACGAGCTCATCTGCAATCTCAACTTCAATGACAATCTCATCTCCGTCTGGTGAATTGAGTATTACCGCTTCTATAGAATTGCATCCGTAGAGAACAAGAACAAAAACGAATGCTAGATATCTCATGTTCTTCGAAGTGAATTGATTGCTGCTTCTCTGTCTTCAGATCCGAATATGTAGCTGCCTGCTACAAGATTATTTGCGCCAGCTTCAATGCACCCGGGAGCTGTCTTATCGTCTACTCCTCCATCCATCTGAATCATGAGATCTGGCCGTTTCTCGCGCGCTTCTTTCACTTTTTCAAGTACTTCAGGAATGAAATCCTGCCCGCCAAATCCGGGATTCACAGACATGATAAGGAGGAGATCCACTTCCCACAGCACATCTTCAACAGATGAAAGTGGAGTGTCAGGATTGATTGCAATTCCTGCAGTTGATTCTCCGTCATGAATCTTTTGAATAAGTGCACGACGATCAGCAGTGCTCTCAACAACTTCTCCGTGGAACGTAATATTTGCCGCACTGACATCTAAAAACTCCTGCACACGATCGTCCGGATTGGTAACCATAAGATGAACATCGAGCGGAAGTTTTGTATCAATCCATTTAATAACCGGAGCACCGAAACTTAAGTTTGGAACAAAATGCCCATCCATCACATCTGCCTGAATCCAGTCCGAATGCGGTTCGATTGACTCGATTTCTTTCTCCAGATTACGAAAGTCTGCGGATAGGATCGAGGGCGCGATGATGATGCCCTGTTCATCCATTTGGCTCTAAATCGTTAACACGGCGCTCATGGCGCCCTCCGTCAAAATCAGTTATAAGGAATAGATCCACAAACTTCTTAGCGTCCTCTGTTTCAGTCACCCTTCCTCCAAGACTCATTACGTTTGCATTGTTATGTGACCGTGAAAGCTTTGCAGTCTCTTCGCTGTACACAAGTGCGGCACGAATTCCACGGACTTTGTTTGCCGCAATCATTTCTCCTATTCCACTTCCACCAAAAATGATGCCCGGGATATTCTGTTCGAGAACAACTGCACATCCTTCACGCATGATCGCGGGGTAGTCGACTGCTTCATCATTAAAGGTACCAACGTCTATGACATCAATCCCCTGAGAAGTGAGATACTCCTTTATAGCTTCCTTAAGATCATAGCCTGCATGGTCTGTCGCGAGTACTACGCGCTGAGGTTTCTCCATAAATGGATTCTATCTTGGTCTATACGTTTTTAAAACCCAACAATCTGATACAATCACCGTGATGGCAAAGAGATTTCTCATAGCAGGCACCCTTCGACAAGCTCAGGATCCTTCGCAGACAATTACTCTTCAAAAATTATGAATAAAAGGAAGCTATTTATTGCTGGGAACTGGAAAATGCATCGTGCACCCGATGGGGCATTTGATGAAGTTTCTCCTTATAAAGAACATGCGACTGTTGATGTTGCGATATTCCCAACTTTTCTTGACCTCAAGCAGTGTGTTCAGAAAAGTTGGGAATA
>CAYUBO010000057.1:0-1588 GCA_964443095.1 uncultured Candidatus Peribacteria bacterium
ACATGGTTCAATTCTTTATTGATCCAAAGGAAGTATCTGATGAGTCAACTGGTTCAGGAGCTGTCCGCGCACGTGGATACGAGTCAAGCAACAACCTAGCCGCAAACGATGCTACAGACGCAGTTCCAGAAGGTGAGGTCTTCATTGGTCTCTCCTCTGCAGCAGCTGCTAACGTAATCATCTTCGGTAGTCCAAACGTCGCTGTGTTGGCTAAGATCTCATCGATCACCAACGCAAACCCAGACCCGAACGGAACTTCAGTTCCAACAGGTGTCTCTGATGTTGGACAGTTCAAGGTTGCGGCAGCTGCCCATGCTAACTCGAAGAACGGTCTAAACGATGTGATGCTTTCTGGTGTTGTCTTCAACGTCAACGCTACAAACATCGAGATCGCCTCTGGATCACTCAAGTTCTTCAACAAGGGTGACTCAACCACAACTGTCGTATGTGACGCGTTCGACTCAACAGGAGCAACGGCATACGCAAACGTCTACTCTGGATCTCTCCTCGTTCGTTGTACCAACCTTGGTTACTCGAATGTGAACACAGAGGTCGATCAGGGTACCGACGAGACGTTCGTCCTTCAGGTAAACATCACCAACCCACAGGTAACAGGGGCCAACACCTCAACATTGCAGGTGGCCCTACAGGACTTCACCTCGATTGCAAACACCACCTTTGGTGTTACATCGGGTACGAACAACATCATGTGGGCTGATCAGGACACGACCGTCACATTGTTCACTTGGATCGAATATCCAGACACAACTGTGAAGTCGACTAGCTACCAGAGCTAATCTGGCTTGCTTAAGTCCTTTTCTCGTTAAAACGAGAGTTAAAACCCCTCCCATCCAGGGAGGGGTTTTAAAAATGGGACCATTTTTTTAATAAATGTGGCTTAGATAAGCCAAAAGGGGCTTCGAGTAGTGTCATTTTTGAGAGATATGAAAATCTGAAAAAGAAATGACATTTGCTCTTTGTGTGCCCTTTTGATCATTGATGTCTTTTTTAGCTTAGAGATCAGCAGAACTTTCTCTTCAATCCAATCAATCTCTGCAATATAGGTCTTAATACAATCATTTTCTCTGGTGAATACGTAACAACTGATCCTCCAAACTTCTCTTAGAACGCACTTACGCCTGACCACGGATGATTATCGGATTCAGAAGGAGGTTTAATGCCAAATAAATCGTATTCCGTGCATCCTTTCTGCTTACAAAGACGCATAGCTTCCCATTGGATCAAATAAGGCGCCATAAGGGCTCTGTGATCGTAGGAAGAAGCTCCGTAGTAGTAAGTGGCTTTCTTATCCCAAGCGACGCCCAGGAGGGCTGCAATTGGCTTTTCATCATGTCGAGCAATCAAAAGGAAGCTTCCAGATAGATCACTTAAGAATTTCTCGTAATGTTTCTTTGGAAGTATCCCGAACGCATCACGCTTCCCTGTTTGAGAAACCAATCCATAGAACGCATCAATATCATCAGACTCTTTCACGGTTACGTTGTGCTTCTGTGCGACAGATATGTTGTACCTTCCCTTTTGTTTCATCTGCTTAAGTATCTCATCTTCTCCTTGAGTCAGATCAATC
>CAYUBO010000057.1:1598-5514 GCA_964443095.1 uncultured Candidatus Peribacteria bacterium
GTGTCTGTTGCTAGTTTTTAGCTTTAAGCTTTTAGCTTTCAGATCAGTTGAGGGTGAGAGATAGATGCTCACACATCGGTCTCGCTTTGCATCAGCAATAATCCTTTCAGTCAGTTGATCAATATCTGATCCAACAGGACCTCTTGGAATATCCCATGTACTTAGTCCGAAACTTGTCCGATCAATTATCACAAGAGCGGAGGAGATGATCTGATCATCATCCATTAGCGTGTAGATCTTTGCTTCTCTTCCAAGTGCTTCCTGATATTTTTTCCATTCGAGTGATTGCCATAGACTTGCGTTAGGCTGATTGCTTAACCATGAGCTGTACTTTGAATATTCTTCCGGAGTTGTGAGCTTACTTACAATCATGAGGTTGAATAATAGAGTAATAGATTAATAGGATTAGGATACAATTGCTCCCGATTATTCTAGTATTCTATTACTCTCATGGCTTACGAACTTCCGGATCTTCCCTACGATTACAGCGCACTTGAGCCTCACATCGATGCTCGTACGATGGAAATCCATCACAGCAAGCACCATCAGGTATACACAGATAAAACAAATGCAGCACTCGAAGGAACGCAGTGGGCTGATAAACCGATCGAGGAAGTCATCGCAAACATCAATCAGCTACCGGAAGAAATCCGATTCGCTGCACGTAACAACGGAGGAGGATATGCAAATCACAATATGTTCTGGCTTGTGATGAGTCCGAGTGGAGGAGGGGAACCAACCGGCGATCTATCCGATTCAATCAACAGCACATTCGGATCATTCGAAGCGTTCCAGGAAGAATTCAATAATGCAGCCGCGACGAGATTTGGTTCCGGATGGGCATGGCTGACAATTGAAAATGGCAAATTGCAAATTGAAAGTACGCCTAATCAAGATTCACCATTAAGCGAAGGAAGAACTCCTATCCTTTGTCTGGATGTATGGGAGCATGCATATTATCTGAACTATCAGAATCGCCGCCCCGATTACATCTCAGCATGGTGGAACGTCGTAAATTGGGATTATGTAGCGAAGAGGTATTCTGAGACTCTCTGATCATTTTTTGCTGCAAAATGTCCTGAAAAGTGTTCTTTTTGTCTTTTTCGTTTGACGAAGCGCTTTAAATCACTAGAATTCCCCAGAACGCAGCGTATTTCTGATTGTGTAGTGAGTGCTGCCCCCGTCTGGAAACTTTCAACCGAGAGAGACTCGGTTGCTCTCTCTGCACTCCTACCAATTCTCTATATGCCAGCAAAAAAGAAAGCTGTTAAGAAGGTCGCTAAAAAGAAGGCGCCTGCAAAGAAAAAGCCAGTAAAGAAACCAGCAAAAAAGAAAGCTGTTAAGAAGGTTGCTAAAAAGAAGGTACCTGCAAAGAAGCCTGCCAAAAAAGTAGCTAAAAAAGCTCCGGCAAAAAAGCCGCCAGCTAAAAAGGTTGTTGCCAAGAAACCACCTGCCAAGCCCATTCGACCGGCTCAAGGTAAAAAAGTTGTTGCTAAAAAGCCTCCTGCCAAAAAGGAGGAGCCGAAAAAGGTAGCACCTCAGCAGAAGGCAGTGAAGGTACCACCAAAGAGGAATTATCAGATGCAGGTTGTGGATGCTGTTCTTCCGGATATCAATCCACATGTGACTGCAGCAACAGGGCGTGTCCCATCAGTCTTTAAGGATCTGCCGAAACACTTGCAGCCCGCACAGGTGAAAGATGGACGTGTATATCTAGTTGGAGATGAAGGAAGTTTGGATCTGGTTCCATCGCTAATCGAAATGCAACTTCAGAGTTACAAGTGGTTCCTTACAGAGGGGCTCAAAGAACTTCTTGAAGAAATCAGTCCTATTACAGACTTCTCAGGAAAGAAAATGGAGTTACGTGTCCTCGGGCACACATTTGATCCTCCAAAATACGAGCCTAATATATGTCGCCGTAGGAACTTGAGTTACGAGGCAGTTATGAAAGGTCACGTACAGCTCATCAATAAAGAGACAGGTGAAATTAAAGAGCAGGATGTGTTCCTCGGATCCATTCCTCTCATGACCGAGTCCGGCACATTTATTGTCGGGGGGATTGAGAGGGTGGTTGTTCACCAGCTTGTAAGATCACCGGGTGTCTTCTTCTCGAAGATGCCGGATTATCCTAAGCACCACGCCGCAAAGATCATTCCAAAACGTGGTGTGTGGCTTGAGATAGAAACTGATCGTCGCGGAATTATCACATGTAAAATTGATCGCAAGCGCAAGATCCCAATTACTCAATTACTTCGAGTATTTGGTTACGAAACAGACTCAGCGATCATGGATCTCTTCGCTGATGTTACAAAGGATAAAGATTTCATTCTTGCAACGTTGGATAAAGACACTGCACGAACAGTTGAAGATGCGTACCAAAGTGTTTACAGAAAGATTCGTCCGGGAGATCTGGCAACTCCAGAGAACGCAAAGCAACTAATTGATTCACTCTTCTTTGACTTTAAGAAATATGACATGGGCGCGATTGCAAGGTACAAGATGAACCGAAGATTTGGTTTCAAGACTGAGAGCGACGAAGAGCATCGTGTGTTCCAGATAAAGGACTTTGTAGAAATACTTAAGGAAATGATTCGCTTGAATAATGGTATTGGTGTTCCAGATGATATTGATCACCTTAGTAATCGTCGTGTGCGTAGCGTAGGTGAGCTTGTTCAGAACAAGTATCGAGTTGGACTGGTTCGTACAGAGCGAATTGTAAAGGACCGTATGACTGTGATGGATCTTGAGACTGTAACTCCAATGCAGCTTATTAACTGCCGTCCTATTACTGCAGCAATGCGTGAGTTCTTCGCTAGCTCACAGCTTTCTCAGTTCATGGACCAGACAAATCCAATCTCTGAACTTGCACACAAGCGACGTCTCTCTGCCATGGGTCCAGGTGGACTTTCCAGAGAGCGAGCAAGCTTTGACGTTCGTGACGTGCACGCGAGTCACTACGGACGCATCTGTCCTATTGCGACTCCAGAAGGACCAAACATTGGTCTTGTTGTTCATCTTGCAGGTTTTGCTCGTGTGAATGAATACGGATTCCTTGAAACACCGTATCGTGAAGTTGCGAACTCTGTTTCATTAAATCCTGATAAACTTACTGGTCGTATATTGGATGAAACAGTTAAAGATGGTCGCAAGATAATTGCGAAGGAGGGAGAAGTAGTTGATTCAAAAGCACTTGCAGCAAAGGTAATTGCACAAGTGAAAAAGCAGAAGCAGACACAAGTACCTGTGCGTGCATATATGACCGGAAAGACTATATATGTTGATGCGGAGCAAGAGCGTCGTCTTACTGTTGCACAGGCACAAAGGAAATTCTCCGAACATGGTGAGTTCCTTTCAACTCGTGTATCTGCACGTCGCAGTAGCGAGCCGATTCTTGCACATGTTCGTGATGTAACACATGTGGATGTTTCGCCGAAGCAAATCCTTTCCATCTCCACTGCGCTCATTCCATTCCTGGAGCACGATGACAACACACGTGCATCTATGGGAACGAATATGCAACGTCAGGCAGTTCCACTTATTTCTCCAAAAGCACCGCTAGTCGGAACCGGTGGAGAAGGGCTCGCAGCACGAGCTTCTGGGCATGCAATCATTGCTGAGGAAGACGGTGAAGTTGTTTCTGCTGATGCACAAGAAGTTTCTGTTGTTTACCGATCCGGTAGAAAGGTGAACTACTCACTTCACTCATTTGTTCGTTCGAACCAGGGAACGTGTTTCACTATGCGACCAAAGTTCCGTCGTGGTGATAAAGTCAGAAAAGGTGAGAGCCTTGCAGATGGAGCATCAGTTGAGTCCGGAGAATTGGCACTTGGTCAAAACCTACTTGTTGCCTACATGTCATGGCAGGGTTACAACTATGAGGATGCCATCATCATCTCTGATCGCGTTGTGAAGGATG
>CAYUBO010000057.1:5524-8030 GCA_964443095.1 uncultured Candidatus Peribacteria bacterium
CAATTCACATTGAGTCATATGTAACGGATGTACGTGATACTAAATTAGGATCAGAAACAGTTACACGTGATATCCCGAATGTCGGTGAGGCAAAGCTTAAAGATCTAGATACAGATGGAATTGTCCGAATTGGTGCAACTGTTCACGAGGGCGATATTCTTGTAGGAAAAATTACCCCAAAGGGAGAGACAGAACTCACTCCAGAAGAGCGATTGCTTCAGGCAATCTTTGGAGACACAGCAAAAGATGTGAAAGATAGTTCATTAAGACTCCCGGGTGGTGCAGGAGGAAAAGTTGTTGATGTTCAGATATTCGATCGCACGGAAGGGGATGAGCTACCAACAGGAGTTATCAAGCAGATTAAAGTGTACGTTGCACAGACACGTAAGATTCAGGTTGGAGATAAGATGGCTGGACGTCACGGAAACAAGGGTGTCATTGCGCGTATTGTTTCACAGGAAGACATGCCGTTCTTAAAGGACGGAACGCCTATCGACATCATCCTAAACCCACTCGGTGTTACTTCCCGTATGAACATAGGACAGGTTCTGGAGACGCACCTCGGGTGGGCATGTAGTGCACTCGGAATAAAGATTGCTACACCAGCTCTTGATGGTATCTCCACAGATATAATAGAAGATTTCCTTGGAGAATCCGGATTGCCACGATCAGGAAAAGTTCAGCTTTATGATGGACGTGATGGAGAGCCATTCGCACATGAAACAACTGTTGGAATTGTGTACATGCTTAAGCTTCTTCACTTGGTTGAAGATAAGATCCACGCACGTAGCGTTGGACCTTACTCTCTTGTTACACAGCAACCACTTGGAGGAAAGGCTCA
Source organism: uncultured Candidatus Peribacteria bacterium (assembly GCA_964443095.1). Lineage (GTDB taxonomy): Bacteria > Patescibacteriota > Gracilibacteria > Peribacterales > Peribacteraceae > CAYUBO01. Next base: position 6,366 of record CAYUBO010000057.1, read on the forward strand.
GCACGGTGGTCAGAGGTTTGGAGAGATGGAGGTGTGGGCACTTGAAGCATACGGTGCTGCTCACACGCTTCAGGAAATGCTCACCATCAAATCTGATGATGTGATCGGTCGAAGCAAGGCATACGAATCAATTGTTAAGGGTGATCCAATTAGGCGCCCATCCATTCCTGAGTCATTCAATGTTCTTGTGAAGGAACTTCAGGCACTTGGTTTGAAAGTTGATCTGCTCAAGTTCAAAGATGGAGTGGAAGCAGAAGAGAAGCTGACCGTTGAAGAAGGTGAGACAGAAGAAGTGAAGCTTGCATCAAGAGTTGCTGCAGAAGAAGAGGCGGAAGCAATTGTTCCTGAGGAAGACAAGATTGCAGAACTGGATGAAGCTAGCACGGAATCATCCAAAGAAGTTGAAGAGGGAATAGAAGAAGGAAAGAAAGTTGAAGCGAGTGGTGAAACTCAGAAGGAAGAGATGGAAGATGCCGTTAGTGAGGAGGCGATGGAATCAGCTTAAAAAAAGGAATCCGAAGAAACCAAAGATTCCAACGAATCCAAGGAGTAGAAATGTTCCTTGGATTCTTAGGTTTCCTCGGAATCATTGGAATCTTTTGTCTGATCTATCTTGAACAACCTGATCCTGCCCCGTATGATCCTCTTTACTAACCTTTCCCAAGTATCCCATGAAGTCCGTGAATAGAGTGATTCTTCTTGGTAATGTCACAAGAGATCCAGAGTTAAAAAGCACAGGCAGTGGTCAATCAGTGTGCACGTTTGGCATTGCAACCAACCGCGTCTGGAGAGATTCAGATGGTGAAAAACAGAGTCTTCCCGAGTACCACAATCTTGTAGCGTGGGGTGGTCTTGCTGAGTTCTGTTCGGAAAATATTAAAAAAGGAAAGCCTCTATATGCTGAGGGGTATCTAAAAACGCGCAGCTGGGATGGCCCGGAAGGCGCAAAAATTTTCCGTACAGAGGTGGTTTTAGAGAACATTGTCCTCCTCGGAAAACGTGAGGATGGAGAGGATATCTCTGAAATGGCAGGATCTGCAGTGGAGACCCCTCTGGAGGAGATTTAATGATTGGTGAGTGAGCAGAGTAATCACAATCCAAATTCTTCTCTTATCTTCAAATTTTTGCTTGCTTTCCGTATCTAGACCGTTAAAATTCTCTGGCTCTATGCTTTTCTCACGAAAACCCGTAGGAACAGAAGCCACCTGAGAGATGGTGGCGAAGCTCTGATTCTGCGGGTGTGCGTGAGCCACCCGCTTTTTTTATCTCAGCAATAGCGAGCGTATGCGAGCTGAAGCTGAGATAACCCTGAGCGAGTCCCGTAATACGGGACGAGTCGAAGGGTTGTCGGGTGTATCTGCTACCTGCTCCTTCACTCTTCGATGCACCCGCTTTCGCGGGTTTACTCAGAGTGAAAGATCGCAGATCTTTCACAGCACAGGTTTGTATAATCGAATAATCTGCAATTTAAATTTATTGCGTATCACTTTGTGAGCACGTCCTGCTCGCTACTGTGATACGTGAACAGTACCCACAACACTCTCGAGTGTTGTGGTAAGAAAAATGTTACTCATGCGCATTACATGGATGCCTCGACTCCGTAGTCCGATGAAGGACGTGGCCAGCTGCGATAAGCCTCGGTAAGCCGCTAGGCAGGCGTTATAA
>CAYUBO010000058.1:0-7991 GCA_964443095.1 uncultured Candidatus Peribacteria bacterium
AAGTGTCCCAATCATCAGGCCGCACCGGAGGAAGTAACAGAAGAGAACTGGTTCTTCCTCTTAAGTAACTATTCCGATGATCTAAATAATCTTCTCACAAAGGATTGGGATGGAGAGTCATATCGGATTGTTCCACAGTTTAGAGAGAAAGAGACACTTTCTCTCATTGAGCAGGGGTTGGAAGATGTATCTTTCTCGAGGCCGAAATCAAGTCTCGCGTGGGGTATCCCGGTGCCGGGTGACGATAATCAAACAATGTACGTCTGGTGTGATGCACTGACGAACTACATCTCAGGACTTGGGTACTTAACCGACAAAGAAGATCGTGCATGGTGGGACGATGCAACAGTCACACACGTTATCGGAAAAGATATCGCGCGTTTCCATGCGCTCATCTGGCCGTGCATGCTCAAGCTCGCAGGAGTGCGTACTCCCGATGAGCTCCTCATTCATGGCTTCCTAACCAGTGAAGGGGAGAAGATGAGTAAAAGCACCGGTAACGTTGTTGTTCCGGATGACGTGATTAAAAAGTACGGAGTAGATCCGTTACGTTTCTACTTAAGCCATGAAGTTCCTGTTGGACGCGATGGCGACTTCTCATGGGATCGTTTCGCAAAACTCTATGATTCGAAACTGAGAAACGAATTGGGGAATCTTCTCAACCGTGTGCTTACACTTATTAAGAAGGAGGGTGGGGGACTAAACATTCCGAGTGATGCCAGTGAAGTGAAGCTTGTTGAGAGTGGATGGAGAGCATATGAGATAGCGCTGGATGAATACGAATTGCACAGTGGAATAAATCAGGCACTTGCATTGGTTGATGAATTGAACTGCACTATAGATACAGAGAAGCCGTGGTCACTTGAGGGAAAAGAAAAATTGGAAGCACTCTCACGCTACGCAGAAACGCTTCGTCATGTTGCTTTGCAGCTTCTTCCGTTCATTCCGGAGACTGCACAGAAAATCAGCTCCCAGCTTGGTGTTCCATATGCGAGTGAAATCCAAAGCAGGGAATTTGTCATCGGAAGCTTAAATCAATGGGGAGGATGCAAGGACTGGAAATCTGTAGGAGAACCGGAAATACTGTTTGAGCCGGTAGAAGATTAACCATCCTTTTACTCTTGCATTAGCGCAGAGATCCATTAGTCTACGTGGCGCTCTCACCAATCGGAACTGCGAATGAAGAAAGCAGTGGAGAGAGGGAAGGAGCGATTATTATTTTATTCCAAGCATAGTTATGTTTGATCCTATGTCTGATCTAACTGATGACAATGCAGGAGGCGATGATGACACTGGTGACAGTGCAGCAGCACCTGCTTCCGGTGGCGGCAAGAAAGATGGACGCTTTGCAGACGAACTGCAATCCATCACTATTCACGCACGCCAGCGTACTTTCTACATCGATCTTAAAGAGTCGAGCAATGGAAAGTTCTTCAAGGTTTCCGAGAAATCACGTGGAGGCCAGAAGACCACTATCATGTTTGATGCAGAAGATCTCGATCAATTCATTGATGCCTTCACACAGATGAAGGATCACGTTAAGTAGTCTATAAAGAATCCAAAGAATCCAAGGAATCCGACGATAATGATTCCTAGGATTCTTTATCTTTGGAATCATAGGAATCTTTGGATTCATTTCCCGGACTATCATTTATGTCCTCTAGCCCACTCCTCTCCAAGCATCGGTCTCTTCCCCGGTGGTTGTAGTCGATAAACATAGAGCGTGCTTCCTGCAGCGCATGAAAGAGGAAACGAACCTTCCTTCTCGGCCAAGCCTGCTTGTATAAGTTTAACTTCTTTCCCATCAATTTTTGTAAGTACTCCGGGCCATGGGTTGAGAGCACGCACGCATCTGTCAATTTCCCTGGCGGTCATAGTTTCTGGATCAACGTCTCCATCTTCACGGGAAAATTTTTGGCACACTGTAACTTTATTTTTATCCTGTTCCTTAAGACCTATTGGTTCTTTCAGTTTTTCAACAACAAGTTCTGCTCCAATTTGTGAAAGCCTGTCGTGAAGTGTCTCAGCTGTTTCACAAGGATGAAGTACAGTTGTGTACTGACCGATGATAGGACCGGAATCCAATTTTTCTTCAATCTTTTGCAGCGTCACGCCGGACTCGCTGTCACCTTCCAGTATTGCGTGTTGAATTGGAGATGCACCACGCCATCGTGGGAGCAAAGATGCGTGCACATTTACTGCTGCAACTTTAGGCCAATTGAGAATTGGCTTTTTGAGAATCTGTCCGTATGCGACCACTACCAAAAAGTCAGGTCTTTCCTGAGAGGTGATGTCGCTGGTATTGATGTCTTCTGGTTGTATTACTGGAATTCCATTTGTCTCTGCAATCTTCTTCACCGGCGGGGGAGTAATATCCTTACCCCTCCCGATAGGCTTATCAGGTTGGGTAATGACGAGAGTAACGTCATAAGCAGGGTCCTTTATCAGCGCTTCCAGCGTTGGGACTGCGAAATCTGGGGTACCCGCAAAAATGACCGAAAATTGCATTAAGATCTATTGTACACTTACTTGTGTCTCTTGGTATAAAATGCAATCGACGAAGTCCATACCCCTCTCCCAGCCTCTCCCCCTAAGGAGAAGAGGGGCATCGGAGTCGTTTCACCAGAGAAAAGGTCTATTTTAAGCGACAATTGATCTTATTTGTGTTTTCATTTCTATATGACAAAGCGTGCAAAAATGCTGGCTTCTATCGTGAGGGAGTTTATAGCTCCAGTTATTCAATATTGCCCTGAAGAATGCGGAATAGTCTCAATTACCGAGGTCATAGTCAGTGACGATTTCTCATATGCGGATGTTTATGTCTCAGCTCTCAAGGAGCCACTTTTGGCGGTTGGATACCTTGAGGGAAGGGCTTACGATCTGCAGCAGCTCATGGGGAAAATGGAGCGAAAGAAGATCCCAGTATTGAGATTTCATGTTGATGAAAGGGGAGATAAAGGGAGCAAGATTGAGAATTTGATAGATGAGGAGCTCAAGAAGAATGGAGAATCATAATAATTGTCGATCCTTCGACGAGCTCAGGATGACAATTCATTAGACTTCATTATAAAAGGGAAAACCGCTTGCCAGAACATCTGTTTGTGAAGGATAGTTATCTCTTATTTTATGACTCCTGACAATCCAATCAGAAGGCCTGCTCCTCGTGTACCTTCCGCTGCTGAACGAGTCTTTAAAGGGGGGCCACCACCACTTTCCGTAAGTCGTCCGGAGGAATCTGAACGTACATCAGCCTGTAGAGATGTAAGTAGTAAGACGAGAAGCAGAACCAATACGGTTCTGTGTGTGGCCGGTGGAACGTTGTTTATTACCGCAGCTCTTATAGCCACCATTGCGATGGTTATGAAGATGAGTAAGCCTGATGTTGAACGAGCTTTGCGGGAGGATCCGAGAGCGCGTGTGCAGGCACCTGATGACTCGGGTCAATGGGCTATGAGCATTGAGGGTGATGGAGGTCCTGATCCTGAAGATGCAGAAGTAGGAGAATCAGATACGCTCACGTACCCGGAGTGGATTGAAGGAAATCGGTTTACAGAATCGAGTGACTTGAGTCCTGAGCAACTGAGGGAAGCTCAGCTGGAATATGTGAGAATACTGATGTATTACTATCCGGATGATGGGAGGCCATATCGTTATGGCAAGAATTGGATAAATGAAGCAGAACAAGAGTGGGATAAAAGTAATTCAGATGACAATGAATCATACTTAGCAGATCGATATTTTTCCGGTGCGAGAATGCTTGATGAAGGCAAGCAGTTCGAGCTGGTATATCCGGAAGACATTGCTGATGACCCAAGGTATTCAGGTATGTTCGAGGATAGTGAGAGAGAAGAATATAAGAAGTGGGGGAGTGAAGGAGTAAGAAATAATAAAGGCCAGCAAGTAATTTTATTCCGGTGTGAGAAAGCAATAGGTGCTGCAAATGAAGCTCGGGAAAAACCGGGTGCTTTTTGGTTTGTAGTTGTTATAGATCCATCTCAGGTTACTGAGGGGAATCCATTTGGCATTGTTCATACAAGAGAGTTCGGGCCAAATCTTCCGAATGCAATATACTTAATTAAGAACGGAGGGATTAATCATAGTCATGCAGAGCTTGAAGCGAGGAATCTTGTGCTTGAGGAGGAGGGAAACTAGCCTTCACAGAACGTAAAATTCACTTGCCAAAAGGGGTGTTTGTGAAGTATAGTTATCTATCGTTATGGTGCGAGAATCCTCCATTAGTGGGCCGCAGGGAGTTCCTGACGATATTCTGGCTCAGATGGCACAGAGCTCAGAAATGCGATCAATGCAAAGCGAGGTTTCTTCATCAGCACGTGAAGCAATAGCAGGAAGTTCCCCGTTCGATAATGTAGATAGCATGGGTAGAGATGAACCCTCTTTAGACGATCTTCCTGATGATCAACTAGCTCAGATGATGGCAGGAGAGTCAGCGCACTTTGAACAGTATGTCGCAGAGATGGAAGCAAGAAATGAACTCGATACTCAACTAAATGATCCTAAAGCGGCAGGGGCTGCTCTTGCTATTGCAATGGCGAATGACAAAGAGCCTAGAAACAGAAGAGGTTTCCTAGGACCATTTGCTGTTGCTGCTGGCGCGTTAGGTATTGCCGCGATTAATGCAGATAAAGCTCAAGGGCAGGAACGTCTTGCAGATGCGAGAGGTAGAAATACAGGGAATTCAAGACCGGAACGAATTAATGGTCTTACTCCGGAGAAATTGCGTGAGTACAGGATGGCTTACTTAACTGCGTTGATTTATGGGCCCGATGGACAGAAGGGGAGAAGGTATGCGAGCCTAAAAGAGGCAGAAGCACATTTTGCGAAGAAATATGCTGATGGTTCAATCAAGAGTTTTATGGGTCCAAGGCTTTATGTGGGTTCACAGTGGAATCAGTATGAGATTGAACATGCTTCGGAGATGGAAACTGAGGATGAAAGGGCAAGATTGTATACAGGTGAAGGAAGAGAGGACAGCAGAGGAATTAAAGTTTTATTATTTAAGCGTAAAGAAGCAACAGGTTCACTGACAAGGAGTGAAAACGAGGAGTCGGATGATTGTTGGTATGCTGTTGCTGTTGCGGAAGGTCTCACAACGCCTTCCAATCCATATGGAATTGCCTTTTCAAAGAAGTTATCATCCAATATCAGTACCTCAATAGACTATCTTGAGGGATCGGGAAAGTATTCAAGAGATAAGCAGTTATTCCATTTTGTGTCTGTGCAAAGACCCTGATTATAACTATTTAGAAGTGTGCGGGTTGGAATTGGCAAATTGGTGGAGTTTTGCGCATTGGTCAAATACAAAAATAATGGTATAATATAAATGAATAAATACAAATATTGATGCCAGAAGAAGGTGTTAGCAATGGCGAGAATGAAGAGCTTTCGATGGATGAGCAGGACTCAGCCGAATTAATGCCTAAAGATCCGTGGGCTGATGTTGAAGAAGAGCAAACAGCAGAACAGTTATGGGGAGTTGATGATGAAGATACAGGTTTAGATGAAGGCCTTGATGGTTGGGGTCAAGGATTAGATGAAGGCCTTGATGATGTAGACCAAGGATTAGATGAAGAAGATGATCGGTCTAAGGTTTTGGAAGAGGTGCAGAAAGATAGCGAAACAGCTGAGGCTGAGATTGATGAAGAAAAAGAAGCAGGAGGATTGGAAGATGTAATTACTCCTGTTGGTGTTGCTGAGGAAGCTGCTTCAGATATTAATGTGGATCCTGAGTCTGATGATAATGATGAAGAGAATTCTGAAAATAGGAATATTGATGAAGAAGATAATCGGCCTAAGGCTTTGGAAAAGGCGCAGAAAGATGAGGATTCAGCTCAAGATGAAATCGATGAAACAATAGAAGGAGACTCTATTTCACAGGAAGAGGAGAACGAGACAAGAGAAAGATATCAAAGAAAGGATGCAGGAGGGTTGGAGGAAAATAGGAATATTGATGAAGAAGAGCAGGAAATAGATACTATTGATGAAAAAATGAAAGCAGTGGAAGAGGCAGCAGAAGACAAAGATGAAGCTCAAGTTAAAATTGATAAAGTAATAGCACAAGAGGGTTCTATTTCACAGAAAGAAGAAAACAAGATAAAAGCGGAGAGTCACAAAAAGACAGTGGATGAATCTAAGAGAAATATGAAAGATGGAGTTACAGGTAGATTTAAATCTAAGCCCAGTGATACACCTGAGGAGAAGGAAAAGAAACTAAAGCAGAGTGAAAAGGTAGATAAGGTATTGGATGAGTGGAATGAAGAAGGATTCCCCGATGGAGTTGAATCACTCTACGCACGCTACCGTGCAATTGATCAAATGGGAGAAGGGCCTGAGAAGGATGCGGCGAAGGATCAGTTGAGATCGGAAATACTCGTGAAATTGAATGAAGATGAAGAACTATTTGATGAAAATGACATTGATGGTGTTCTTGCTGATATTCATAGCAATAAATCTGAATACGAAGTAATGATGCTTGCCAAACAGTTACAAGTTATTGCTGAAGAAGACAAAGATGGAAACCTGTATGAAGAAGCGATGAAGCATGTAGTGGATGGGGATTATGAAGCTTTAGATGACTACTTCCACTCGCTCTCCCAAGACGAAAACGTAAGTGAGCGCTTGAGAAATGAGATGGGAAAGATGAATCTACAGAAGCAAGCATCACGTGGAGAGATTCCTTTCCACATCAACCGTGAAGACACATTGCAAAGGATGCATTCAGAAGCAGAAGCAAGAATACAAATTCCAACTGAGCTTGTTGCAATGGCCGGAGTGGATACCGCATTTGAAAAACTAGATAACGACGGAAAAGAGACAATGAAAGACCTTGCTGAGAATGGTGGTCTGGAGATGGCGGTTCTTCTTCTAAAGAACGGAGCTAAATCTAAGGGTGGAAAGGTTGTAGGAAAGATTGCGAGACAGAAGTACGAAGTGAAATCTAATGATGGAGCTGTGCAGTGCAAGATAAAGGGAAGTGGAGTAAGCAAGACTCTTGATGGATACACCGCAACAGCTGCAGACAAAGCCGCGGTTAGTGTTGCTCTTGGAGAAGCTAATGTGGCTTCTCAGATTGACGGAGAGATTGCAGACAGGTTTGTGAAGATGGTAAATGTGGATGCCGGAGATAATGCCTTTATGAAGCTAAAAGAACGGGAAACTCTTGTTGGTGCTTTGGATGGAATGATCGTTGAGTGTCAGAAGGAAGGCATAGATATGGCAGATCTTCATTTGGTTGAAGGAGGGGAGATAAATGACCAGCAGTTCAACTTTATGACTGCATGGGTTGAGATGAAGGTGACGGATGAAGGTGGATACGAAGCGGCATTTAACTCAATTGAACCCAAGCAATTGCTTGCTCTTGCAAACAAATGGCACGAAACAAATGAGTTTTTGTATAAAGGTGAGATCGAATTGGAACAGTTGAACGAACAAGCTGCGTAAAGTGTTTTCGCAGAGAGAAAAAGTACGAATGTATTCTTAACTTCACGTTTAGTTGCAACACTAGACTTTATTTTGCGTGCAAGGGAAGAGAGTTAACGCAGGAAAAATAGCGGCGTAAAATTCATTCCTTTATGCCAGTCTCTAAACAGGACGAAGACAAGGCGATCGAAATTATTACAAACGCGCAGCGTGTGCATTGCATCTGCCATCGTAATCCTGACGGCGATGCAATTGGTTCTGTTCTTGGCATAGGACTCCTTATAGAAAAAAAGTTTCCAGATAAACAAGTTATTCTTCATTGCGTTGATCCCGCACCGGAAGTATTTAAGTTTCTTCCATCAGTGAATCGAATCTTGCAGGAGATAGATATGCAGGAGGGAGATGCAATTGTGTTTGTGGATAGTGCGGAGCCTAAGCTCACGGAACTCCATGAGAGCCATCCTCATCTCTTCGATGGTTGCTATCCTTCCGTAATAATCGACCACCATCCAACAAATACCAACTTTGGCTCAATCAACTTTATCGTCCCAGTA
>CAYUBO010000059.1:0-4506 GCA_964443095.1 uncultured Candidatus Peribacteria bacterium
TACGGAAGAGGAGGTCATGGAAATCGCGTGGAGGATACGAGAGAAGGTATTTACGTATCACCTAAAGAGACCAAGGCTTAATCAGTTTGTGCTTGAGATGAAAGCTCTAGAAGGACATCCCGAACAAGGTCGCATTCTTCGACGCCTTACAAGGATTCTTCCTGACGGACCGGAGGAATTTCCTCTGAGAGTTACAAAAGAAATTGTGAAGATGCGGTACAAGAAGGTGGCGGATGAGACGGTTATTTAGGGAAAAGGGAAAAGGTGGAAGGGAAAAGGGGTAAGTAATTTTCGTATGCTCCTTTCCCATTTCCCTAATTCCTACATATTATTTGACCAAGTAGTCGATTATCTCTTACCATCGACGCCGATGTACGTTATTGCAGAACTAAAACCAGGCCGTGCGGTTGTCGTTGATGGCGATCCGTATCTCATCACATCGTCACGTTTCAGCAAACAGGGGCGTCAGGGTGGTGTAATGGCTACTAAGATGAAGAATCTAAAAACAGGATCAGTGATACAAAAGACGTTTCAAGGGAATGATAAGCTTGAGCCTGCCGATGTGGGATATCGAAAGGTTCAATATCTCTACGGTGACGGAAGTTCGTTCACTTTTATGGATTTAAATACATATGATCAGTTTGAACTCACATCAGACACGGTTGGTGATGCTAAGAAGTATCTTGTTGAGGGAGGAGAAGTAGATGCAATGGTCTTTGAGGAAAATCCCATTGGTATTCAGCTGCCTGCAACCATTAATCTCAAGGTTGCAGAAACAATACCCGGAGTAAAAGGTGATACCGCAACAGGAGGAACTAAGCCTGCAACACTGGAATCAGGAATAAAAGTAAACGTTCCACTCTTCATTAACGAAGGGGACACAGTGAAAGTGAATACAGACACCGGTGTGTACATGGAAAGAATTTCATGAGATGAAAACCTACGGTTTTCCCCTCATAGGCTCCCCTTTCCCTTCAATGGTGCGCTCCAGCGGCGGGGCCCACGAGACCCGCCACTTCGCAATCATTATATTATGAAATCTTCTTTTTTAAGATTTCGTTAACTTTTGCTGGATTAGCTTGCCCCTTTGATTCCTTCATAATCCAACCAACAATTGCACCTAGAGCTTGTTCCTTTCCGGCCTTGTAAGAATCAATTGCTTTGGGGTTTGCTTCAATTGCTTTATCTACAAGTTCCTCAATCGCAGAGTCATCACTGATCTGTTGCATGCCTTCTGCTTCAATAATCTCAGATGCACTCTTCCCATCCGTAACCATCTTCTCTAGAACCTCTTTCCCGGCATTTGATGAGATTGTTCCGTCATCAATCTTCGAAATCAGCTCCAGCATAGCTCCAGCAGACGGCCCTTCGCTCACCTCTTTCTCCTTTGAATTCAAAAATCCGAGCAATTGCGTTAGTACCAAGCTCCCCGCACGCTTAGCATCACCGGTTTTTTCATGGATTGCATCAAACATCTCCCGTAACTGTGGCTGGTCAATCAACTGCATTGCCTGAGCATCATCGAGCCCCAGTTCTTTGTACTGCTCAGTGAGTTCTCGAGGTAGAGATGGAAGATCCTTCAGCACTTTATCCAATTCTTTTTCGTCAAAATGCAGTGGTGGAATGTCCGGCTCTGGGAAATATCTGTAATCATCCGCGGTCTCTTTATCACGAAGCATCTTTGTCTTCTCATCGTCATCCAGCCACCCAACAGTAATATCATTCCCAAGAGGTCCACCGGATTCTTCCCAGAGCTTGCGTAGCCTCTTTTCCTCATAGGAAAGCGCTTTTTCAAGCGACTTGAATGAGTTTAGGTTCTTTATTTCACTACGTGGATTCAACTTATCAGTCCCTTTTTCTCTCAGTGAGATTGACGCATCGAAACGCATCATTCCCTTGAACATGTCTGCCTCGCTGGACCCAACTGCAATCAAAATCCTCCTAAGCTCCTGTGCGAATGCGACTGCATCTTCCGCGCTCCTCAAATCCGGCTCAGTAACAATCTCCATCAGTGGAGTTCCAGCACGATTGTAATCACAAAGAGTGAAGTTGCCGCGGTGGACTAGTTTTCCGGCATCATTTTCTATGTGAAGGCGTGTAATACCGCAGGTACGCTCATCAATTTTCTTCCCACTGCTATCAAGCACATCGTAAGTTACGGATCCCTTCTTTGAGAGGGGGTAATCGTACTGTGAAATTTGAAATCCCATCGGAAGATCAGGATAAAAGTAGTGCTTCCGATCAAAATGGCAGTCTTCCTGCACTGTGCACTTAATTGCGAGTGAAGCTTTCACGGCCTTATCAATCGAATCTTTGTTGGGAACGGGGAGCGTCCCCGGGTGTCCCATGCAAATAGGACAAACAGTCGTGTTAGGTGGCTTACCGAACGCGTCATTATCGCAATCGCAGAACATCTTAGTCTTAGTGTTCATTTGCGCGTGTATCTCAAGTCCGATAATTGCTTCTAGTTCTGCCATACGTATTTATAGTACAGGGATATCTGCTGAAATTGCACTTTGATCCTGCTGGTAATCCACAATCAGGATCCCGTTAAGATGATCCATTTCATGCTGCACTATGCGTGCAGAGAAATCTTCCAGTTTCCGTTCCTGATCGCGCCCTTTTTCATCCAGATATTTAACAATTATCGAAACAGGGCGGGTAACAGCAACTTCAATACCAGGAACACTCAAGCATCCTTCTTCCATCGTTTCCACTTCATCACTTTTCCAAGTGATTTCCGGATTAATAAATGTAACAGGCTTCTCATTTATGTGCGCGAGAAGTATGCGCATGTTGCTTCCTACCTGTGGAGCCGCAAGTCCAACTCCATTCTCGCTCGCTTTTAGAGTCTGCTTCATATCCTTAACAAATTTCTGTACATCCTTCGTTACCTTCTCAACTTTCTTGGTTTTTGTGCGGAGAATTGGTGTATCTGCGCCGGTGACTATTGGTAAAACAGCCATGGCTCTAGCATAGCAAAGAATCATGGCTTGATCGTCTAATTAAGATACTAATTGATGTGATCCTGCCTTCTTTCTGAGATCCTCAATTGAGGAAATCTTCGCCATTTCCATCATCTTTAAGAGTATCTGTGCGGTCAGAAGAACATCAGGGAGTGCACGGTGTCGTGCCTCAGGTATCGGCAATTCTAGTCTCAGTGCAACGGTATCCAGATTGTGCCTGAACTCGTGAGGAAAGATTGAGCGGGAGAGCTGCATCGTACAGAGGCACTCTGGGAGCTCTACATATCCCCAGCAACATTCTTTCTCGTGTTCCAGAAAACCCATATCAAAGTCTGAATTGTGTGCTACAAGAATCGTACCCTTTGCGTATTCAAGAAACTTTGGCAGAACCTGATCTATAGTTGGAGCACTCTGTACTTCCTCATCCGAAATCTTGTTCACCTGTTTTGCTTCCCAAGGAATCGCGCACTCGGGATTTACAAGTTGCACGAACTCGGTATCTTCCTGAATCTTCCCATCAATAACTTTCAATCCTGCAATTTCAATAATCTTTCCCTTGCGGGGATCCAGCCCTGTGGTTTCGGTATCAAAAACCGTGAAACTCGGGAGTTGGGACATGGACTGGACTATACAGAACTTGGGTTCCTATTCCAGAGACTTACGCTTGACCGCGGAGCATCTCGATTTGGGGTGAGAGAATGTGAGAAAAGTTTCTCAAGATGAATTGTCTCCTGCATACTCTTTATATGCAAAAAGTGACCGGTGTTCCTATTAATACGGTGATGAGTGAGCTTAAGAAGCTCTACAAACCGCCACGTAGCTTCCTCCATCACCGAACTCCATTAGATCTATTAGTCGCAACTATCCTAAGTGCACAATGCACTGATGATCGGGTAAATCAGGTAACAAAGAAGCTCTATAAGAAGTACAAGAAGCCTGAAGATTACGTCAGTGTTCCACGCAAGGAACTAGAAGATGATATCCGATCGTGCGGAACATACCGGAACAAGGCGAAGTTCATCCAAGGTACAGCTAAGATCATGATCAAAAAGCATCAAAATAAAGTTCCTGATTCAATGGAAGATCTGATCGAACTACCGGGGGTCGGGCGAAAGACAGCGGCCATAATCCTTTACGCAGTTTTCAATAAAACTGAAGGTATTGCAGTGGATACACACGTGATGCGTCTCTCTCAGAGGCTCGGTCTCACTCGTCATAAGACTCCCGGCAAGATTGAATTGGATCTCATGGATGCATTGCCAAAAAGGCAGTGGGGGATAATCAATCCGCTTCTAATCAGCCACGGGCGAGCAGTTTGCACTGCCAGAAATCGCAAGTGTTATCAGTGTATTTTCAAGGATTGCTGCCCATCGTCAAAGGCTCGTAATCGTAAGGATTTGGCAAAGAAGTAAGATATATTGTCCTCTTTTGCAAATCTGTGATGGATATTAGGTAATTGACCAAAATCCATAATTGTTATATAATGAAATAAACAAAAACTCCCCATTCATATCATGTTTGAATACGAAGACCTAGAGGC
>CAYUBO010000059.1:4516-7934 GCA_964443095.1 uncultured Candidatus Peribacteria bacterium
TCAACTGTACATCCTGATGGAGAAGTTGAAGAAGATGAAGTTACACAGGCTGAACAAGGAACTGAAACACTACTGAGTGCAGAGACTGAAAGGCATAATGAGCAACGCATCGGAGAAGAACGGCATGGAAATGGAGTCGTTAATAGAGTGCTCATGAGGCGCAGGAATATTGGGTAGATCAGTTTATCTTCATCCATAATCGTTATCCTGTTTGTACAGGTATCTGATGGTGAATGTTTATTTAGCTTTACATCTGTACCCTTGTGAGCTTTTAGGATGGGACGTACAATCCATCTCCTATGTCCAGCGAAGCTCCACAGGGTGTCGCCATTCGGTATGTGAAACCAGAAGATGTTGTGCAGGACCGACTTGAAGCAATTATTTCAGCGACAGAAGGATCGGTAGTTATCGGTCTTCATGATGCCCATGTTGAAGAAGGGCAGGAAGATACACTCTTAGCAGCAGTTGATAAGTTGCTGGAGATGACGCGTGCAGCAGCAGAGAAAGTGGGAGCACAAGAAAGAGTTCAGATCATCCCGGCTGTTCATCGTTACCGAGGAGGGCACAACAAGATTATCCGCACACGAACCTTGGATGGGAGTGATGGAAGTTACTGTATGAGGAGGAATGTAGCAGGAGTTCCTCGTCCAAATGAAACCGCACTACGAAGGTACAACCGGATTTCTCCTGATGTTGATGGGCTGCTTGATCAGCTTGGTATTACTGATGACCCTCGGACTACGAATGAAGACTCAAGGGTTGTGAGGGCGCACCCCTGGATAGATGGTGAAAGGCTTAATGAAATTATGTTTGAGGATGGAATTAGTTTGGAGGAGATGTATCAGATATGGATGGATGTGCTCACGGCAGTAGAAGCACTCCATGAAGGTGGTGTCGTTCATTCAGATGTGCTTCCAAAAAACATACTTAGAACTCCAGATGGTGCAAAGCTCATTGATCCGGATCTTGCTGAGGTAAGTCGTCCTGTTGGAGAAGGAGACCCGAAAGGTACGAAGGACTTCCCACCGGAATTGCAGCCTTCTGCAGATTACGCACATCAGCAGAGAGTTATTCAGCCACGCACAGATATGTACAGGACACGAATACTCTTCCGTTCTGCATTGCTACTTAGAGGTAGAGGACTTGAAGCGCTTCCTGCAGGGGCAAGTACAGATTTTCAGATGGGCTTGTTCCGTCTTGGGCATGCATGCCAGGCGAAGTATCCCGCACTACGTCCAACTGCTTCAGAGATGAAGCAGTGCCTGGAGATATTGTGGAGGGACCTTAACCAAGCACATGGCTTGGAAGCCGAGGAGACACGGTTCAGTGTGACCAAAGAGGCAAACAGGGCGAAGGGATTTGGGAAGCAGGAATCAGAGCCAGATCCTTTTGAGATTCTTAGACACTACGAACAACTTGGAGATGTTCAGGGAAGCGACCCCGTTTTCCTTACAGATCTCGCACTTAGAAATCTTGATTGTGGTGAAGCTGCACTAGTTGCCGAGGATCAGGATCTAGCAAGAACACATTTGGAAAGAGCCACTGAACTCTACTTGCAGTATCTTGAGAGAGATCCTCTCAATTCTGATCCTCGGCGCGTAACCAGGAGATTGCAGCGGCTGCATGATCATCTCGCAGCTCTTGATGGAGATGATGTTGACCATCATGCGGAGAGTCAGGCGTGGGGGCTTATGACTGCTGTGTACGCGACAGATCTTGAGGACCACAGAGCGGTGCGTGCATTGAATTTTGAGCAGAGAGGACAGCAATCATCCGTTGATGCTATGTTGGAAGCTGTTAATGGTGGCTTGAGTGAGAGATTAGATTCCGGCAATGCGTGGGGGAGAGATGAGATTACTCCATCTCTCGACGGAGATCCTATTGAATGGTGGAGAGGGCTTCCTCGTGAGGAGCGAATACGACTTAATGCACTGATGCATCATCAAATGAGCAATATGTTACGTATTGCGGTAGAAAATGGTGGTTATGGCGTTACAGCAAGTGATGCTTGCAGACAGGCGCTACTGTATTCAGATCTGATTTTAGCTGTTAATGAGACTCCATCAGCAGATTTCTGGGCTGGTCGTGGGGAGATATTTAATCAGATGGGAGGATCAGAAAATAATTTCCAAGCTCAGGCGGAAGGTGCGTTCAATATTGCCTACGCACAGGCTCCTACAAGTGAATGGGTTGTTGCACAGAGTGCGGATTTCGTTCATAAGAATCTGGACGATCCCACTCGTGCACGTGAGATGATGGGTGGAGTTGCCCCCATTGCGCGGACTCCGGAATTCTGTCTGGAGTTCGCAGATCACTACGAATTAGGAAGTTCAGAGCGTGCGGATCTGTTACAGGAAGGGTATCTGCGTGATCCATCAAGCCAACCGATCAATGAAGTAATCGTACTTGATGCGTTGCGCACAAAACCACCTGATTTTTCCCGTGCTGCTCATCATATAGAGAAGGTCTTCTGTCATGATCCTGCTCGTGCATCCCATCTTCTTGAGCAGGAGTTTATCGATTTGTTCGATAGTGGGATGCCGCAGTTAAATCGAGACGATACAATTCAGTTGTATGCCATATGGAGTGCGTGGGATCAGGGCAATGCTTGCCATGCTGTCATGTTTCGTCTAGCAAACGAGCAGGAAGACGATGGATGGGATATACTGCGAGATAGAGCTGCAGCAATGATGTCTCCTATAACTCGGGCACCCGGTGTTGCAGGTGTTGAAATGGGCAGGTGGCATGAGTTTGAACAGCAGAGAACTCTCAGAGAGGCTGCAAATGTGCTTGTAACGGGGGCACTTCCTTCTCAGTTGGATGTTGTGAGTGCTCGAGTTGTTCAATTTGGACCGACAGAAAATCAAGACGAAGTACTTGCTGCTATAGGAGAAGATTCCGGGACAGAATTACGATCCACTGATGCTATGGTTCCAAGTGAAGAAGATGGCATTCAAAGGTTCGCTTTTCCAATTGTGGTAACAGAGACTAGTGGAGATACCAGTGGACCTCCAAGTATACAGAGAGAGATTGGAGCAATTGAAGTAAGGGTTCGTGCTGTACCTGCAGAGTTTAATCTCAATGATATGTTAGTTCGACATTCTGCATCGCTTTTGGGAAAAAAGCACGCTGATGAACGTTATGTTAAAGCAGAAACAACACGTAGTATGTTTGCTGCAGAAAGAGATCATGCGGGAAAGATTCAGGAATCTCTTGCGCCATCGGAATATCCTGAGGTAGAAGGGTATGAAATTCTCGGTCGTGTTGATCAGGGAGATACTATCGTTGGAGGAGATGGAATTGTCTGTGAGCAAATCGATGAGAATCGCATCTTCTTTGCCGTATATGATGTTGCGGGGCACGATGTGCCTACAGGAATCGTTCAGGCAACACTCAATGGCTATATTCGTGGTGAAGT
>CAYUBO010000060.1:0-6096 GCA_964443095.1 uncultured Candidatus Peribacteria bacterium
TTATACACCATTTTACACCTTAACTACTGGTCTAAAAATTGGGGAGTATCACAATTCATCTTTGTAATAGAGGGGTGGTCCGCGTGGGGCACTCTATTCTCTTTCTATTATCCCTCTCTCCCTCAGCTCTTTCAAGCCCTCATTTACAGTCGTATGGCTCAGATAAAAGCGCCTGGCAATCTCACGGCCTGACATTGAGGCCATGTCCTCACCCTGCACTTCCAAGCTGCTCTTTACTATCATTAAAAACTTCGCGCTCAAGGACATATCTTTATCCGGTCTTGCAAGGGATGATGGCGCCATAAACCACTTACCGGGGATCTCCTTCATCTCTATCCATGCGTCTTTATCGCGGTAGAATTCAGCTGAGATGAGCTTATATTCATCCATAAGCCTTCTCAGGGGCAATATCACATGCTGCCTTATTTTTGAGTCTTCCCATGTGTCAGGGATGCCCAGGCTTAGGCCCATATCTTCAAGATCTATAAAGAATTCATTTACTTTCATTGCCTGGCTCTGTGCAAGAAGAAGGAGGTAGAGACCCAGCCCTCTCCGGTCCTTCTTCGTAACCATACGCGGTAGATAGCGCTTGGAGAGAAGCTCATAAGATACTGCTATTTCAGCAGGGAGATTCTCCAGGTATTGCGCTTTACGCGGTCCTTCCTCAGAATGAGCCGGCTCCCTCATTAACGCCTCCAGCCTTGCCAGCTTCACCCTGGCAAGCTCAGGCGAATCTATTAGCGTAGCAGACTCAAGATTCGTCTTCAATGCAGATGTAGACCAGTTCGTACTCCCCTCTACCACATACCGGCTATCCACTATTATCAGCTTATCATGGAGCCTTCTAAAGGGCGACATAAGGTGTATCTTGCATCCTGCCTTCTTTAACTCTTCAAATATTGGGCTTCCTATGAGCTTCTCGGTGCCTTTCATATCCTGCCCTTGTAAGGCGCGAGTATTAAGATTTAGTGTTACCTCCACCCCCCTCTCCAGAGCCTCCAGGAGATCCCGGAGCAGGAACTTTACCGGATCCTTCTGGTTCTCAGTCATGCTAATATTGAACATTGAGACATAGATCGACTCCTTAGCTCCATCCAGGAGGCTTATCACCGCCTGCTCATACATTCTATCGGATATGTCTCTTACTCTAGCGGGAACGAAGTCCTGGGAGGCGTGAAGGAGCTGGATTGGCAGAATTAATGCAGTGGTAAGGGCTATTACTAATGCAAAAACTTTCTCTTTCAATTATGGCCTGCCAGAGCTAACCAGGTTAGAATGCTATTTCCATATTTTACTATATTGAAATTTCCCATAATTTTCCTCTAATAGAGAAGTATTTTTTAAGCAAATAGCTGTCTATTATTAGGATTTTTGGCGACTGCGTATTAGCTGAAAAAACTCGGTATATATTGTATTTGTCTTTATTGTTTTCCATAGTTTGCTTTTCATTCTCTGTCATATAAAACGGCGTTCTGCCATCAACACCTGATTTTGTAGCTTTTACATCAATATACTTCTCCTTACCATCAACGGTAAATGATTTTATATCATACCCAAGGCTATCATCTTCTAGGGATACACGCTCAACTTTTGCTGATAAATTATTTCTATTGTGTTGAATTAGTAATTCTTTCTCATATTTTAAAACTATTTCTTCCCCCTGGTCTCCCAATTTCATATTCCGAATACTTTCAATTATATAGTTGGCTTTATATTTCCGCCTTCTTCCAGCTCCTTTACCAGACGTCTTTCTTGTTAATTCATTTACATTAATAACACTTGCCTTTGCATGCTCAACTCTTGGTAAAAGGTAAACGCCTTCTTCTCCTGCTATTATGGCTTCGTCTATTTTTTTTCGTTTTTTTGGTATAAACGTTTTGTGCTTATTTCTTGATGGTGGGTTAAATTGACTATATAAAAAATACCCAAACTTAAGGTTGCTCCATTCGATCATTTCAGCCATAGAGTTTTTATAATCTAACAAAAGTTTTTGCTTATCTAAGATATGTTCACTTTTTGAAAACTCTATGCCAAGCCTTTCGAGAAAAAAATCAATATCGTCTTCAGCAAAAACATTTAAGAACATATTTGGGAAATATAAGAAAAGTATTTTCCCCCTAAACATATGGGAGCTTTTAAATACTTTATTTTCTTTAATTGCAATAAAATCGCCTGATTTGCCAGCAATAATTAATTCTATGATTCCATTTTTTGTATCTTCAAAAGCTTCTATTGCAGATTTGTATCTCTTTACCCATTTATAATTTCCGCTTTTCTTATCAAAGTAGACTTTAAACTTGTCAGAGGTTGCCCCTAATATGCTCCCTAATGACCGAGTTTCTCTTTCTACCCAATAACAGAAGTTATCTTTATCGCCCTTACCAATTACATAATTATCCAAGGTTAATATGTTTCGTAACTCATCTGCTGGCCATTTAACAAGAAACCTTTTGTGTATTTCCTCACATTCCCTAAGCCTACCTTCTAGAGCAGCTCCATCATCTTTAAACCTGTTTACATAGTCTTTGATGCCACTCTTATAAAACCCCTTGCTATTCTTGCGTATTTCTTTTGCTAATTCGTTCAACTTCATTTTGCTGCTTGAATATTTTTTAAACATAGCAAGGACAGTTTTTCCGCCGTTGTCAAAGCCTTTCATTTTAGAATTGGGGTCTACTGCAGAATAATTACCGAGTCTATAAACAATTGAGGCGGGAGTTCGATTAGTAAGCGCTGCTAGCTCTTGTATTTTTTGGTTGTTTGCATCTCTTTCTTTAGGGTCAGTAGCAAAGTACAGATCTAGAGTTAAAATAAATTCTTCTTCCGACCACTGCCTGCCATATCCGCTTTCGTCAGGTTTTTTCATAATAGTATGTCAAGTCCAGGTTGTTTTTGCTTAATTTCTCTAAAACTACTAATATATCGTTATTTTTTGCAGTTTTCCGTTTATCTTCTTCTTAACCCATCCTTTGGGCTTCTTAATATTTATACGGTTTTTGTATTCTACAAGGTCTTTAATTATTTTTTGTGCTAGCACGCGTGCAAACTCAACTGGCACAGCATTGCCTACCATTTTATAGCCATCACTTAAATTGTTATACCTAAATACAAAGCTATCTGGAAAAGTCTGAACTCTAGCGCATTCCCTAATTGACAATCTCCTATACAAATGCTCTTTTCCCGGCACAAAAATTCTTTTGTTCTGCTCAATAAATTTCATTTTTGGGGCTTTGGGGTGTATAGGAGCATGTCTCCCGCCTGCCTGTATCGTAAACGACTGCTCATGCCAACTCCTTACCCTATTCCTTGACATATAGATAGTGGAAAACCCCCCCGTCATATATTCATGGTTAGGTATTTCGAGACTATCCCCATTGGTTTTGTTATGGTGTTTTGCTGGCTTTGCTCGCTTCAGGCCGCCAATAGCATCGCGTAACGTCAATAGCTTTTGCGAGTGTTCAGGAAATTCAAATCTTTTGCCAATTTTTTTATGGTAACCTACTATGATAATTCTTTTACGATCCTGTGGAGTGCCATAATATTTTGCATTAAGTAATTTATGGCTAATGTGATAATCTAAAGAATCGAATTCTTTTAAAAGTTTTTGAAATGCTTCCTTATGCCGTGGCAAAAGCATTCCTGAAACATTTTCTGCCAGGAAAAACAAAGGCTTTTTGTCTTTGATAATCCTGATATACTCAAAAAAAACTTTGCCTCTAGAATCATTTAAGCCACGCCCTGCGCCTGCCTCACTCCAGCTTTGGCATGGAGGGCCGCCAACAATGCCATCAACATCTGGTATCTCTGATGAAGGCACATCCACAACACTCCTTATATCAAGCTTTGTATGTGGGAAATTGCTAGTAAAAGTACTCCATATAGTTTTATCATATTCGTTAGCCCAGTCGACCCGGAAGCCGGCTTTTTCAAAACCCAGGTCTAGCCCGCCGCATCCAGCAAAAAGTGAAGCTACTCTGAACTTTTCTTCATTGCGTTTCTTATCTTCTTTAAGCATTTTGTCGCGTCCTTTTGTAATTGATGCTGCCAAAGCCTAATTACCTGCCAGCCATCCTTCTTTAATTCTTTATTATTATGCCAATCTCTAGCAATATTCCTTTCTATCTTTGGTATCCAATACTTCCTATTTGCCTTAAGCTTTTTCTTTTTTTCTTCCCATCTATATCCATGCCAAAATTCCCCATCAACAAAAACTGCAACTTTCCTTTTAGGAATTACCACATCTGGGGCGCCCGGCAAGTTACTGCAGTTTTTCTTAAACTTGATCTTCTCTTTGCGGAGTAATTTTTGAAGCAATATTTCTGGGCCTGTCCTATCGCTCCTTATTTTTTGCATTAGTTTTGAGCGCTCAGGCGATGTCTTAAATGTATACGTCATTGTTTAATTATATTGTACTGCAGTAGAATATTTATATCAAGCACAATTGTTCACTATATCCGGCAAGCATTACGAAAAAGCTACCGCTCCTTTTCGAGCATTAGAAAATAGGCGGTTTTCCTATCGCCTGGAGCAACATCCGCGCGCCATCTCATGCCAGAGCTATGCATATTAGGCTCTCCAGAAACATCATCAAAAACCCAAGGTAAATTCTCTGGTTTCTTGCTTAGCCCTACTGCCCGCTTATGTTCGCTGCTAGCCTGACCAACCCACTGCCTACGTATTGAAATCTTAAGCTTCTTGTTATATTTTTCGAAGTATTCATCAAAAGTATAAACGTTAATAGCATCCGGTGAAATATTTCTTCCGGGAGCTTCTAAAATTAATTCAGCAGGGTGCAGTGAAATCCCCAGGTTGGGGCTTCCTTCCATCATAAGAAACTTTGCAAGCGCCTCAAACTCAGCTTTAATAAAAAAATTAGCCCACTCTCTATTCCTGGTATCCAATAGCCCCTCATGGAATCTTTTAACTTCTTCATCAAGGCTGGCGAGCACAGCACCAGGTTTTTTAAACCCTAAATGGTTGAATATTTTAGGCAGGTTTGCCCTCTGCAGCCTATTATATGAAAAGGTAGCCCCTAATTGTTTGATTGAAACACCATGGCCATTTATATAAATGTCCGCCTTCTTCCCTGAATTTTGCGTCGCAAGGTGCTTATCTACTTCATCGTCTGTATTTATTTCTACATACTGCCCCTTTGTAGAGCCTGGCGCACCAATCGAAATTACTTCACCTAAATGTTGAAATGATAGCTTGCCCTTATTGTTCACCAAAAATTTTGCTATTTTCTTCTCATTCCCCGGCATAATTACCTCAAAACAGATCTTTTATAGAAATCCTGAGCGCCTTTGCGAGTTTGGCAATATTCTTTAATGCCACGTTCCTCTTGCCAGATTCAACCTGGCCAATATAAATAGCCATGTTTTAAACCTTTCGTATTTCAAAACTTTATTTGTATCTTCTCTCCAGAATCCCACAAAGAATTGAAATGATCGATATATGCGCTAAGGACTTTCCTCGGGCAATGTGGGACTATAACAAATCCGTTAACTTCGGAAAAATTATCCATTTTTGCGATTTTCTTATTTTTGCGTACAACAAATTCCATTTTTATCTGCCCAAAGGCAAATTGCGTTGAAGTATAATTAGCTGTAGAAACTAATAAAGTATCATCTATTATCATGAATTTATCGTGGGCTAATCTGTTGTAGCGCTGTTCAGCCTTCATCACATACTGAAACAAAGTTTCTGCTATTGCTGCTCTTCGCTTGTCAGCAAGGCTCGAATGGGGAACCTGTTTTAAAAACCTAAACTCTACTTTATGTTTAGAAAGATATTTTCTATAAATACCTCCGATAATTGTTGTAGCATTGGGATCAAAAGAAGCAAGGTCGTGGAAGTGTTGCGCGCACACCCATATTCGCTTTTTTGCATTTTTAATCAAATCAATAACGCGCTGAGATGCATAATGGTTGCTGCCAAACTTACCATAATGATAAAATGGTGCTGTAAAAAAACAATTTTTGTATAGTGCCTGGCTATTACACACTCCCTTGTGACCAAAAGAATACAAAAACTCATCTTTATACTTAGGAAATGCGCGTTTAAATCTAGTGAAAGGTATAGAATAATTCTCTAAAT
>CAYUBO010000060.1:6106-7765 GCA_964443095.1 uncultured Candidatus Peribacteria bacterium
CCTGCTGTAATAATTGATCCCGGCTAATACTAACAAATTATCACTATGCGCTGGGTCAGTAAGCATAAAGTTCCCTGAAGATAAAATACATTTTGTTTTGTTGCCACCATATTTTGCATATATAGCTTTTATGTGGAAACTATAAGAAGCTCCCCCATCAGCGTAAAGCGCGCCATACCAAGTATAAAGGTGTGGGAATATATACAAGGACATGTTCTTTGTTCTTCGTATTTTGTTATACACTTTACGCGCCATTTCCCTTCCAGATACTTTTTTATCATAACCTTCAACTCTCACCTCTTTATCCTTATATCCCAACACTGGCAAGGATGTAATTCTAATTTTGCATCCATTCTGAGCTAGTTTATGCAAAAAATCGAAATAACTGGGATTATTAAAAAGATAAGCAGCTATGTGGATTTCTTTTGCACCTAACAATTCAGAAAATAAATCCTGCATCAATGCGGGGCAACTTCCTTCCTTGAATCTATTGCCCTGAGAGGGTTTAGGGGGAATGCGGCAGTAAGCTTTAATAGGCATGTCGGTGTCCTATCTATTTAAAATCAAAAAGATTTTTAATCGGTACGCTCAAAGCCTTAGATATTTTGTCTATATTCTTTAGGGCTACATTTCTTTTGCCACTTTCGATTTGCCCAATATAAGTACGGTGCAATCCGGCAAGGTCAGCAAGTTCTTCTTGTGATAATTTCATTTTGATTCGCAATGCATGAACTTTTTCACCAAAGGCTTTTAATACTTTCGACATCGGCTCCTCCTTTTCTTGTTCTATTATATGATTATGTTGTATTTACGTCTACAGAATCGGAGTAACATCTATTACTGCAAGACATGAGGGGATTTGCTTATAATTTCAGTAAAGAGGGTGGCTTTTGAATCATACTGAGTTGCTTGGTAGGATTTAGACCTTTTTATGGTCAAAAAGTGGGGATTTCGCTTATATTGGTGTGCTCAAAACAGGTTTCGCGGCGCAAACAGCTCTCAGGAGTCGCTTCCTTCTGTAAACTCTATTGGGCCGTCCCATACTAGCATTCCGGCACGGTCATATACCAGGCCTGCTTCGCCGAAAGACAGAAAGCTGATCCTGTCGCCTTTGTGTTTTTTGTAGCTTTCCTCCGTCATCTTGCGGGCGGCATTTACGGCGTCCTCCAGCTTTTCGTAACTGCCGACGGTTGTGTATCCGCCATCGTCATGTCCGTTCCACAGATCTACGTGGTCCACGTGGAAAGGCCCTGTGATGTCTTTGCCCCATTCACAGTAGTGGTATTTCATGTAACATCACCTCCCGTTTGTTCTAACTACGCTATTTATATCTAAGCCTCGTGAAGGCATCCTTTATCTCCTGCCACCACGGCTTTATCTTCTTTATCACTATCCTCTGCTTTGACAGGCGTGAGAGTTTTTCGAAGTATTCCTTTATTCTCTTCCAGTCTTCTTTGGGGAGTTCCTTGCGGCTGTATTCCTCTGTCTCGGTTACGGTGATGACGTTGTCTTTCAGCTCGTAAGTCCTTTTGTAAGTAAAGAAGTCTATCTCGAGATGCAGGTTCTCGGGTAGTTCCGATACCCGGAAATCCTCCGGTATCCGGTATGTTCTGGTGTTCTCGCTCAGCGCGTTTACCCAGAAAGAGAACGGGTTTTTTC
>CAYUBO010000061.1:0-7708 GCA_964443095.1 uncultured Candidatus Peribacteria bacterium
CAATCACATCATAGTATCCTTCAACTAAAACGACTCCCTTAGTTGATCTCATTGCATCCTTCGCAAGGTGATAACCATAAAGCGCAGTTGATTTGTTGTAGAGCGGAGTCTCTGCCGTGTTGATGTACTTTGCATCGTCCTCACCGAGTGTGCGTCCACCAAAACCGATGATCCTTCCCTGATAATCAAAAATTGGAAACACCAACCTGTTCCTGAATCGATCGTAGATCTTCTCATCGGTAAGTTCCTTTTGTATCCCAAGTCCCGCACCGATTATTTCCTTTCTGCTGAAACCTTCTTTTAAAAGATGTTGATAAGTATCTGAAAATGAATCCGGTGCGAGCCCTATACTAAACTGTTTTACGAGATCCGGAGTGATGTGGCGTGTCTCAAGATACAACTTTCCTTTTTCAGAACTCTTTAACTGTGATTGATAAAACTTTAGCGCAGCCTCAAGACATTCTTTGTACCGATCCTTTTCATCCTTCTGAACAGCAGGACCCGTCGGCGCTGCAATCGTAACACCCGTTCGTTCCGCAAGATCTTTTAGCGATTGCCTAAAGTCCACCCCCTCAATCGCCTGATAGAAACTGAAGATGTCTCCTCCTGTCTGGCACGCAAAACAGTACGCAATGCCTTTATCCGGAGAAACTAAAAGGCTCGGCCTTTTGTCATCATGAAACGGGCATAGTGAAACGAAATTTCTTCCTTTCTTCTGCAACTGGCAGTACTGACCGACCAATTCTTCGATCGGCAATTTCGCCCGGATTTCTTCGGTGGCTTCCATGAGGGAGGAATGATAGCAGAACTCACTGAGAAGAGTTGATCATCCATCTCGAGATCTGGTTTTTCAGCTTGCCACTGCGACTTCTTCCCTTTCCAATGCAAAAGTTTCTCCATCTTATCAGTACGTGCCCAAGCAGATTCTCATCGCATGATACGTTCTTTCCTTTGAGTAGATCTTTAAGCTGCTGATCATCAATATCACTTACATTTTTGCTCGCGGATGATCCCCGAAGCAGTGCGACTTCATTGCTCAAGTAAACAGGCTGATCTCGAATTACTTTCCCAAACGGGAGCCCTACAGCGAATGCTTTCGTCGGTAGCTTGAAGTCGAGAACTTCCTGAGTCGTAAGGAAGAACTGTTTCGCATCCAATATCAATCTTTCCTGATCCTCTATGAATTTGATCCCATAATGCTTCTCAAGATAATTGATGATCTCGTTGCTCTGGCTTTGTCTGATGATTTCTCCTTTAAGTTTGATGATATCCATGTGCTCGACCTCTCTAGTTGGTGCCTTCTTTTCAAGAACTGCACAGAAGAAGCCCTCGGTGTTGTAAGTCTGAGGCCAGATGCGGATGAAGGGACATAGGGAATTGGACAAAGGACTAAGGGCTTTTTGTTGTACATGCTCCGAATCTTCGATCGCTTTTCTTATGTCCCATGTCCCATGTCCTTTGTCCTGGCGTGGATCAATAACCTCTAACTGAACACTAAATTTGTTCAATAAACTCATAACCACTTCCTCATTCTCTTCAGGAGTGAGCGTACAGGTGCTGTATACGATTCTCCCCCCTACCTTCGTCGCATGAATTGCAGCTTCCAGAAGTTCGCGCTGCAACTTCGCTGCCTTCCCGATGCTGTTCTCTGACGTATACGTAAGTGCTGAAGGATCTTTTCTTAAAGTCCCCTGTGCTGTGCATGGTGCATCAATCAAAACGCGATCAAACCTTTCAGTCATATGTTTGCCATACCATTGCCCAAGTTTGTTTATAAGGATTGCATTAACTGTTCCGCTCCTTTGCAACGCTCCGTTAAGAGTCCAGAGTCTCTTCTCCTTCATGTCATTTGCAACGAGTACTCCTTTACCCACCATAGCTCCGTTAGGAGCGAAGGTGGGCCGCCCCATCTTTGCAACAATCTGTGTGGACTTGCTACCGGGTGCTGCTGATAGATCCAAAATTGTTTCACCGGGCTGAGGATCAAGTAACTCCACAGGCAGCATGCTCGCAGCCTCCTGCATGTACACGTTCCCAAGAAGGTGCAGAAGATCTTTCCCGAGTGCCTCCTCCCGACTCTCACGATCGATGAAGAATCCTTCGTTACACCAAGGAACAGGTTCTATCTCCCATCCCCTTTCCTTTGCCCACTCTTTAAAATCCTTGACGGACATCTTGAGTGTGTTTACCCGCAATGATTTGCGAAGTGGCTTTTCACTCGCCTCCTTAAGAAGGTTCACGTCTGTGAATTTACTATAACGGTTGAATGGATGGGGCATTGGGTTCATAGACTAACAGAATCAGTTCCAAATTCATTTTCTCATATATTTGACTTTTATAGATTGTATTATAGTATCTTATCGTGAATGAAGCAGAACCTGTACAGTTGCTTGAAGATAAAGGCGTTATGGTTTGCTTTGGAGATGAGCCTCCATGCCCTTTTGGATGTTCATACTGCTTTGCAAATACACCCGAAATATCAGATAATGTTGAATTAGGTAAAGTTCCAGAAGAAGAGGCTGACAGGAGATTACAAAGCATACTTTCTTTAAGAGGTGACCAGATTTCCTGCTTATTTGGATCACGTCTTCACGATCTATTTGGCAAAAAACCAATGGAAGGGATCCCACATGTAGAGAGATTAGCACGCTACGGTTTGCACGTTTCCCTTCTTACAAAAGCTCACCTTACACCAGATGTAATTGATCAACTTGAACAGATTGATCAACGATTGGAAAAAGATCACGGAAAAAGAGTGACTGTCGAAGTATCACTAGTATCTGGCCATGATCGTTTCGATCTTGAACCAAGAGCTCCAAGTGTGGATGAGAGAATTGAAACACTTGAGGAACTATCAAGAAGAATGATGTGCGGTGCAGTTTGCATAAGTCCTATGCTTCCATCTGACATGGTTTCTACTGAAGAACTTCATAACCTTGTTGATAGAACAAGCGAATTCAGTCCGGCCTACACAGTGGGAAAGGGATTTTTCTATCCAAAAAGAATGCTCTGGGAGATGGGCTTTCAAACCTCATTTGATCTTCACCAAAACTCATTTGATTCAAACTATCTTCCTTACGATATTGGTGGGGAAGTAAATAGATGGGGAATGTATAAAAGTCCACGAGCTAAACCACTGGCAGACTATATAAGAAGAAAAGGAAGAAAAGCTTTTCATTATTCATCTGACACTGTTAACTCCCTAGCCGAAGAACAAGCATTTTACGCCTGCTTCTAACTTACATTCCACTCTCACACATTCCCCGTCCACGTTTTCAGTGATTCTGTTAAAACTAATAATTCACTTACAGCCTGAAGCACCTTTTCCTCCCCGTTTCCAATACGTGCTGCAACTTGCGTCGTAACCTGATGGCGCTCTTGAAGTACTAACCCAAAATCTCTCACATCTTCCAAAACAGATGCGTCATAGTAACCACAGTAGGGCTCCGGTGCATGCTGAATCCAGCTACCAATTTCCTGCTGCAAAACTCCAAGACTCTTCATTGAAAAGAGAAAACAAATAAGGAGGTATTAGACCACCAAACTCACCAGTTTTCCAGGAACATACACCTCTTTTTTAAGGTCCTTTCCTTCAATGTACTTGCCTACATTTGGCTCTTTCTTCGCGGCTGTAATCGCATCACCTTCAGAAACATCTGATGGAAGATCCACCTGTGCACGCACTTTTCCATTAACCTGCACAACAATTGTTACAGTATCTGCTTTAAGAAGTGCTGCTTTGTAAGTCGGCCACGCTTGCGTGACGATGAATCCTTTACCAGATGCGTTTTGCCAAAGCTCCTCGGAAAGGTGCGGAGCGAGTGGTGAGATCAATTTTGCAAATGTTTGTGCTACCTCTACTGATACTGTTTCCTGCTTCTCAAGGAGGTTAACAAGTTCCATGAGAGCAGAAAGTGCAGTATTGAAATGGAGTCTTTCAATATCCTCACCGACCTTTTTAATGGTCGCGTGAAGCTTAACCGTAACTTCATTTGATGGCTTAGCTGATGGATTGATCTTTTCTGAAAACACTCTCCAGATTCGTTGCACAAAACGATCAACTCCTTTTATTCCCGTATCACTCCAGTCCCCTCCTTCTGTAAACGGACCCATGAACATCATGTACATACGGAATACATCAGATCCGTACCTTTCTACAAATTCATCCGGACTTACAACGTTCCCCTTACTCTTACTCATCTTCGCTCCCCCATTTGTAATCACTCCCTGATGAACTAGTCTCTGATATTGCTCTTCGTTTTTGATGAACCCGAAGTCTTTAAGGGCCATGCCGACAAATCGTGCGTAGATGAGGTGCATGCACGCGTGCTCAGATCCTCCGATGTACATATCCACAGGCATCCACTTCTTTTCAATCTTCTTATCAATCAGATTCTTGGATTTCAAATCCCGCTGCTTGTACTCCTCTCCTTCATTCTCTGCAGCTAGATACATCAACGAATAGAAGCTGCTGCAGACGAATGTATCCATTGTATCCACTTCCGGCTTCCATCCTTCACCAAAGATCTTCTCAGTTCTTTCAATCAGTTCTTTTGATTGCGCAAGCGGAGCCGTGCCTGTTGGCTTGAACTCTACATCTGTAGGAAGTACCCACGGGAGATGCTCTTCCGGAATTGGATGAGGCTTTCCTTCCGGATCGTACACGATCGGGATTGGTGCACCCCAATAGCGCTGGCGGGAGATTAACCAGTCACGAATGCGGAAGTTTACAATTCGCTTTCCCTGCTTCTCTTTCTCCATGTGGTCCATGACTTTCTTCGTTGCTTCGTGAATGTCCATACCATCAAGGAACTGAGAGTTAATCATTGTCCCCTCTTCTTCCTGAACCTGATCGATGGATGTGATTTCTGATGTGTCTCCATCGGGAGCTACTACAACTCGGATCACTTCAAGATCATATTCTTGCGCAAACTCGAAGTCCCTCTTGTCGTGCCCAGGTACACCGACGACCGCTCCTGTTCCAAAACCTCCCAACACAAAATCGGATACCCACACTGGCATCTTGTAACCGGTCAAATTGTTGACTGCATAAAAACCTGTAAACGCACCTGTCTTCTTTGTTCCTTCTTCCTGACGCTCAAGTTCAGTTTTGCTCATTGCAGCTTTTTCATACGCTGCGACTTCTTCACTTCGACTTCCATCAGGAGGAGTAATCTCATTTCTAATAACCTTCTGTATAAAGTCATGCTCAGGAGCGAGGACTAGAAAAGTTGCTCCGAAGTTCGTATCCGGTCGTGTGGTGAAACAAACAATCTCCTCATCTGTACCTTCTACTTTGTAATGGATGTTGATTCCCTCTTTTCGACCGATCCAGTTCTTCTGCATTATCTTCGTCTTCTCCGGCCAGTCGAGTTTATCGAGATTGTTGAGGATACGATCTGCGTAATCTGTGATTTTCCAGAACCATTGTTCCATTGGCTTCTGATGAACTTCACTTTCACAACGTTCGCAATTTCCTTCCCACACTTGCTCGTTAGCTAGAACAGTTTGGCACTCAGGACAAAAGTTCACAGTTGCTTCTTTGCGATACGCAAGTCCGTTCTTAAACATTTGCAGAAACAACCACTGCGTCCATTTGTAATACTCAGGAATACTGCTATTTGCTGCCTTGCTCCAATCGTACATACATCCCATCCGCTTGAGCTGCTTTATCATCGTACCAACATTCTTCGAAGTGGATTCCGCAGGGGGCACTCCTGTTTTTACCGCATGGTTCTCTGCAGGCAAACCAAATGCATCAAATCCCATCGGAGAGAATACATCCATCCCCTGCATACGCTTGAACCGTGAGAAGCTGTCTGCAGGACCAAAGTTGTACCAGTGACCCACGTGGAGCTTGTCTCCGCTCGGATACGGCCACATTACGTGCGCGTAGTACGGCTTTTTGGCTTTCTTTAAGTTAACTTCATAGACTTTGGATTCCTCCCACGCCTTTTGCCACTTCGATTCTACCGATGATGGATCGTAGTTTTCGGACATTGATGCAGATTGTACGATTCTATTGAAGATTTTAAAAGAAAAACGCCTCCTTCCATGGAACGGAGACGTCTGCGTATTGAGGGTTTCCTTCTAGGCAGTACGAGTCCTTCCATCCATAAGGAGGAGAAGCTCGAGGCGAAGAAGGAGGTTTTCAGTACGCATTAGTTGAAATTATACCCTAAATGTGGATAATTCGTCAACCATGTCACTTAGTTCTTACAACGGGCCGGATCAACCAATTGAGCTACTGCCTGTAGTGGAAACGGCTGTTTATGTTTCAAACGTCATTCAGCTCGCTGAGGATATGCATTCTGAATACATGGATCTACTAGCACATATAAGTGAAAGTAAATTCGAGGAGGCTGCAACAGCAAGAGACAGAATTCGTGAAGCAATTATAGTCCTTCACCAAGAAGTAGAATGGCTCCTGCACATCCGTTGTTATGCAGCATTCTTGAGCACTACAGAGAATCATGGAACAATGAATGCCACTTGTGAAAATATTGAAAAAATTAGGACAGAAGAGATAAGGGATGCAGGCCAACAGATGATTATCCTGGAAACTGCTATTCAAAAGTTAAAAATACTTCTTAGAGCGTATGAGATCTTCTATCGGATTAGAGAATGAACTCCATCCGATCCTACAACGGCTCTGAGCCACCACCAAATGATGCTTGCTCTGAAGATGCTGCAAAATACTTCGCAAACATTGCACAGTTTGCCAATGAAATTCACAGTGCCATTAAGGAGATGGTTGGATGTGTGACAGATGGGAATCAGGATTTCGAGAGAGCTGGAGAACTTCGGGATGAGATTAATCCCGCTGTAGAGCAACTTCTCCAAGAAGTTAGGTGGTGCTATGAGATGAATTGCTTCTCTCGGTTCCTTGCTTTTATAGATAGGCAGAGAGAGATAGAAAAAATCATAACGCACCTTGAAGTAATTACAGAAAAGAAGATGACAAAGCCAACTCAAGTGGATTCGTGCTTCACTATCGCTCACTGGCAGATAGATGAATCACTGGCACACTTCCTCAGGTATCTTGGGTGCGATGTTGAAATAAGAAGAAGGGAACAAGAAGAGTAGTAGTTCACACTACTCTCTGATTGACGCACGAGTATTACAGTTCTAGCCTTCCCGCATCGATGGGTGAACCTCTCCAATCACCACCTGAACTGCCAGAAAATCCATCAGCATTACTGATCTTAGAATTCTATAACCATCGGTTTGCTTTTGCCCGACGCATCCAAATAACGCTCCAAGATCTTCATGATGCAATTAGAGCAGAACAATTCGAGGAGGCTGCTGAACTTCCAGATTTTGACCAAATACAACAGGCCATTACCATTCTCCATCAAAGAATGTCTTCTCTTATTGAGGCTCCTGTTTTTGATGAATTCACAGATCAAGAAGGTTTTAGTGGAACCAATTTTAGGCTTGCGACTGAAGCTATAGGAGAAATTGGAGAAGTGATACTTGATGATGCGCCGGAAATAGTAGAAACAATTAAATATCATCTCACGGCATTGAGATCAGTTCATATCGCGCTACTTAGATTTGGCGGTATTTCCAAGAGCTAATCCTGATTTCCACGATTCTGCTGGAAGCATACGCCCCTCCCCGCTACAATGGGCGTCTTCGATGGGGAAACTTCCGACAGTAGCAATCATCGGTCGACCGAATACAGGTAAATCTGTGCTGTTTAACC
>CAYUBO010000062.1:0-7642 GCA_964443095.1 uncultured Candidatus Peribacteria bacterium
CCAGCGACCCCCTGCTCCCAAAGCAGGTACTCTAGCCAACTGAGCTACGCCCCGAACTTACAATAGTATGATGTGAAAGGATCAATTTGGCTAGAGTGCAGTTATTTATTTGCTCGCATCGCCAAGGCGATACTCGACAGCCAACTGAGCTACGCCCCGACACTTTTACCATTATACAACCTTTAATCACCTTATTCTAGCCATATTCTGGCATTGGCAATGAGTTAATGATGTCGCATCATAGTGTCCTCATGCTTTTCAAAGTTCTTACTGTATCAAAATCTCCGGGGATAAGCAGTGGGCTTACATACGAGTCTGATCAGGATATTGCTGTCGGATCTCCTGTAAGAGTCCCCCTTCGGAATAAAACTGTTGATGGAATTGTAATTGATGTATTGAAGGAGAAAGAATCAGAAGACTTTGATGTTAAGAAGATCCGCGGCTTGATTGGAGATCAACCACTCCTAACTCAAGGACAAATCCAAACTTTGCGTTGGATGGCGAACTACTACTGTTGCAGTTTGCGCCACGCGTTGAGTGTCTTCCTTCCATCGGGACCCTGGGACCAACTCCTTCCTCAACCAAAGACATACTACAAACTGATTAGCGATCTAGATGTTCGCGGAAAGAAGCAGCAGGAAACCATTGATTATTTGAGATCAAAGGATCGCGTTAAAGAATCAGTTCTTAGATCAGAAACTGGCACGGCTAAGCAAACAATCCGATCTTTGATTGATAAAGGGATCATCTCAGAAGAAATTATTCTTGAATCAAGTCCTGATCGATCACTTCCTAAGCTTACACGCCCGAAGCTTACAAAAGATCAACAAGTTGCGTACGAATCAATAACAGGTGATGATCGCCCATCCCTTCTTTTTGGAATCACAGCCAGTGGAAAGACGGAAGTCTACTGTCAGCTCGTTGCGGATGTGATTGAAGCTGGCAAGCAGGCTATCGTCCTTGTGCCTGAGATCCTTTTAACCGAGCACTGCATTCATCGTTTTGAAAAGCTGATTGATCGTAAAAATATTTCGATAATTCACAGCAGGCTGACATCAACTGAGAAACGGGATGAATGGAGAAGAATCCACAGAGGGAATGTGTCACTTGTTATCGGATCTCGATCCGCACTGTTTTCACCACTGCCAAATCTTGGGTTGGTGATAATAGATGAAGAACATGAATGGACATACAAGAATGAACAGACTCCTCGGTATCATGCACGCGAAACAGCTCAAGCATTGTGCTCTTTCTCCGGAGCTAAGCTTGTGATGGGATCCGCTACTCCTTCAATCGAAACGTGGTCACGGGCAAAAAACGGATCTTATAATCTGGCGAGACTTTCTGAAAGGTACGCAGGAGCCGAACTTCCTGATGTACGAATTATTGATCTTGCAGAATGCGAATTTGGATCAATGTATCCGTTCACACAACCATTGATTACTGCGATAGAAGAAAGACTCAAAAAGGGTGAGCAATCTGTCTTATTCCTCAACCGCCGCGGGATCTCTACCGCTCTGCTTTGCCTTGATTGCAGAAGACGGATAGTTTCTCCTGAGTCTCAACTCCCCTTCACAGTTCACAAACGTTACGACGGTACTGAATATCTACTTGATCATACTTCCGGACTGGAAGCTGCCATCCCATCGAAATGCCCAGGATGTGATTCGGCTAACCTTCGTGCGGTTGGTGCAGGTACACAGAAAATTGAAGAGATTCTGGAGAAGAGATTTCCTAACGCGAGATTACTGAGAGCGGACAGTGACACTCTCAAGCATCCTGAACAGATGAGATTACTTCTGAAGAAGATGCGTGAAGGAGATGCAGATATTCTCCTAGGGACACAATCTGTTGCAAAGGGATTGGATCTTCCAAATGTAACCCTTGCTGCAGTCTTGCTTGCAGATATTGGATTATCGCTTCCTCACTTCCGAGCCGGCGAACGTATCTTCCAATTGCTTACACAACTGACGGGAAGAAGTGGGCGCAAAAAGCCTGGAGAAGTGATTATACAAACATTTAGGCCTGACGCTGAAGAGGTGAAGTGCGCCGCTGAGCATACGACGGAGAAGTATCTTGAAGATGAATTGAAACTCCGGCTTTACTCAAAATATCCTCCTGCCTGTGAGATGGTCAGATTGATTGTTAGAGGTGATAATGCGAAGGGCCGTGCGCAGATGCTCACGAAGATGATCCTGCAGAACATCAAAACTGATGCTGATTCTCACGTCGGCTGTAGTCCTACTATTTTTGGCGGCGGAAAAGTCTGGCACGTTATTCTCCGCGGAAATAACTTAAAAACTATCATTAAATCTGTTGACCTTGATGGAATCGTAGTTGATATCGATCCCATTGATTTAGTTTAAGAATATTGCATCCAAGTAGCTAAAAGCGTAAACTTCTTTGTCGAACCCTTCTCCAAACCATCATGAATAAGAAAGTTTCATTTATATTACTCTCAGTATTTACATTCGTTGCCGTTCCGGCGTTTGCTGCAACAGTGGACTCCGGCGAACACATAGTCGTAAATACGACAGTATTTGATGATTTATACATAGGCGGTAGTAGCGTTGAGGTGCGAGATAAGATTTACGGTGACGTGCTAACAGCTGGTGGTGAGGTGACTATTACAGGAACAGTCCGCGATGATCTAACTGTTGTTGGTGGAAAGTTGGATCTTTCCGGTGAGGTTGGAGATGATGTTCGTGCAGCAGGAGGAGAAGCAAATATAACAGGTGCAATTAACGGTGACTTGATAGTATTTGCCGGTCGCGTATTTGTTGCTGATACAGCGGTGATCGGTGGAGACATTATTGTGAACGGAGGAGAAGTAAGCCTGAATGGAATTGTAAAGGGCGATATGAAAGTTCGTGGTGGTGTCATATCGTTTAAGGGAACAGTGAATGGTGACGCAGATCTTCGATCAGGTGAGTTCAGTACGAGTGGTAAGATTGGAGGAAATACAAAACTGATATCACAATCATTAACACTTAGAGAAGGTGCCACATTCGTAGGAGACATTGAATACTGGGTCCCAGCAGGAGAGCAGGACTTTGGTGCATCCGCTCTAGGCGCAACCATTTACAACGCAGATCTCTCCCCAATTCAAATCACAGAGAAGTATGAAGAAATTGAGTGGACGCTCTATGGAGTTCTTCAGATGCTTCTGGGCGCATTCTTCGCGTACTCAATTCTTGCAGCTGCACTGTTTATTCTGATCATGGTTCTTTCTACTAAGACGTACTTTACAGACGCTGTGAGACACGCGAGGAAGAAGCCGTGGAAGTGCTTTGGGATTGGAGTTGTCTACTTCATTATCACTCCCATCATCGCAACGTTCTTCCTGATCTCGGTGATTGGTGCTCCTATCGGATTGTTCATCCTTGCGATGTACGCCTTTAGTCTATTCTTCGCAAAACTCATGACAGCAATGGTTCTTGCGAGATGGTATGCGATGAAGAATAAGCTTAAGTGGAAGAAGATTACGTTCTTCTTTGTCAGCTTGTTTGCTTACGTTGCACTTAAGATAATTGGAGTGATTCCTGTTGTCGGATGGCTCTTTGTTGCATTCTTAATCCTTGTTGCATTCGGTGCACTTGTACAGACTGAGTACGATAAGTTTAAACAGGTACGCTAACGGCTGGGTACATCAATGGAAGTAAACCCATGACCTGTGAGTTCTAAAAATCTCTTAAGATCTTCTGTTGGGATATTCAGAGTAGCAGTATTTACTAGTGGATGGCACATTACACTGTCATGCTCGATGATCGCTTTATCAATGTAAAACTTAACATTGTGATCCTGATCATTTATTAATCCTAAAATAGATACTGCACCTGGTTCAATTCCCAGATGAGTCATCAGCCTCTCAGGACTCCCGAAGCTCAACTTACTTTCACCAAGAAGTTCTGTCAGCTTCTTCAGATCAACACTCTTTTTGTACGGGACAGATACGAGGTAGTGCTGATCCCCTTTTCGATTTCTTAAAAAGAGATTCTTCGTATCAGCTCCGAGCCCCTGTGGTACGTGCTTCTCTGCTTCCTCACATGTGAATACAGCCGGATGCTCGTACTTCTCGTACGAGATATTGTTGTCATCCAGAAATTTATAGATATCAACCATTACGTAGATGATACAGGACAATGCCAGCTGAGACTGCTACATTCAGTGATTCTTTCTTGCCGAGCATCGGAATCTCTACTATCTGATCGGATGCTTCGATCAGTTCCTTAGGAACACCTTTCACTTCGTGCCCAAGTACGAAGCACACTTTCTCATCAGGCCTGTAATCATTGAGCTTCGTCGATCCTTCGGAAAGCTCCAATGAAACAATCTTCCAACCGTCGTCTTTCAATCTCTTGATCACAACTATCGGATCTTTCTCATACTCCCACTCAATCCATTCATCAGCCCCAAGTGCTGTTTTGCTAATCTCTCTACGAGGCGGAACAGCTGTATATCCCGTCAAATAGATCTTACCCACCGCGAAGCAATCACATGTTCTGAAAAGTGATCCGACATTCCAAAGCGATCGGATGTTGTGAGCCAGTAGACAAACCTGTTTTTCCATACGCCTATTCTGCCAGACGTTCTATTGAACTCGCATGAGGATTCCCGAATATTTGCAGAACTCTGTCTGTAAGCACTTCACCCTCTTCCACGTTCTTACACATGTAACACACTCCCGTCTGGCTACCAACGCCCAGCGATCCTGCTCCTGTATCCGGATCATCTCTCCTCAATAGACTGATTCCTGTGAGTGGCGAATCTACTTCTTCCTTCCGTTTCTTGTCACTGTCCCATTTATAGAACCTATCTCCCTCACGAATGTAAGCTGATTCTTTGTTCGGATTAAACTGCGCAATGTGTGAAAGAACTTCCTCAGCTTTCTTTTTACCGGGCGATAAATATCTGAGTTGTTTTAATGTGATTTTCGGGAGCAACTTCTTTGCCGCCTGCTCAACAGTCCGTTCTTCATTATTAACGATGATTGTATCTATGAAGATCTCAACCGACCGTTTGTCACGAATTGATACATCAACTGATTTAGATTCGTTTGATCTACTTGCAGACTGATCACTGATCGTATGCCTTTCGATCCAATTCTTAAGGGACAGGAAATACGGATCCCCATCAAGAGTCCTTTCAGGATGTGGCATGATAGCAACTACGTTTCCTTCTTTATTACAGATCCCGGCTGCACCAAACAAAGACCCGTTCGGACAAAGTGGAAACACATCAGTCGGTTTCCCATCCTGATCGCAATACTTAAACGCAAGCTGATCATTATTCTTAAGTTCCTCAATCACATCTTTATCCTTAGTCGTAAACCGTCCTTCTCCATGCGCAATAGGAATTTGCATGACTCCAGCTTGTGGTGAGCCCGTCGAATCCACCCAGTTGGACGTAGCACAGCGATCTTTCCCGCACCCAGGTGTCATCCACACCCAATGGTTCACAAAACCTCGAGCCTTTTTAGATCCGTTAGCCTCCATCACATTCCTCGCAAGACTCATCTTGAGCCCATCTCCCATCGGGATCAGTTCACTTTCTACGAGTACCTGTGCACCGTTACAGCT
This sequence comes from uncultured Candidatus Peribacteria bacterium, assembly GCA_964443095.1. Lineage (GTDB taxonomy): Bacteria > Patescibacteriota > Gracilibacteria > Peribacterales > Peribacteraceae > CAYUBO01. Next base: position 5,580 of record CAYUBO010000062.1, read on the forward strand.
GCCGATAACTGCCTTTCCTTTTGCTGCTTCTTCATGAAGATGCTGGAAAATAGGATCACGTCCCGCAACCATCCCCGCACGGCCTCTATCCTCATATGCAAAACCTGCTCCTATGAAGTAACCATCAACATCCTTTAGCTTCTCCTTTGAATCATTCCACCGAAAAACAAATGCATCAAACCCACAGCGCCAGAATGTACGGAGATTCTCCGTGTCTCCATTGGTGCCAGGAAATGAGATAATTGCTATCCGCGGCTTGCTCACGGTCTAATTGTACATCGTTCTTAGTTTCTTTCTACTATTTAAGAAGCAATATATAAGCTTTCTCTTACTGCCTCTGCCCAAGCAGTAGTTGACGCACGAGCACCCGCACCTGTAACACCCGGTAAATCCATAGCAAGCCCTGCATTAGGAGGCTCACCACGCCTTGTGCGCTCTCTACCACCATGTTTATCCGTCACATTTACATAAAATAACTCTTCTTCGGGTAGTGTCGTATATTCATACGTTTCTAGAAATTCTACAAACTCAGTTGGTAGAGGCTTTGCTTTGTCTTCTAATTCTAGTTCTACTACTTCTTTAGAAGTAAGCACTAGAAAGTTACGAGGCAACTCGTCTGAGCAAGGGAAACATTCCACAACATCGGGTAAGTCCGGGACAACAAATAATCTGACCCTCGATTGAGCATCTGCTTGTCTTAGAAGTTCAACATCGTCTAGATCTCTGGTATCTACCAGATAATCAACATACCTGCGAAGACTATCAGCTAATATTGCAGATCTTTCATATGTACCTAGTAATTCCGGGTTATCTGGATAAACATCTGCTGGCTCGAGAAGAGAATTTTCTGCCAAGCTTGGAGCCTTTTGTGCTCCTGTAAAGGTTTGTCTAACTAGTGATCCTCTGCCTTTAGAATCTAATACCTTTGCATATGAAGAAAGATAATCAACACTTCCTAGACGATATGAGTTTTCAAGAAGGTACCACTGAAATTTCACATCACCTTCATCAAGAGATCTTCCTGCCAATAATGTTACTTGGTAATTTGGTAGAGGATCCATTTCCGGGTTGTAAGCTTCTTCGTCTCTTGTTCGTGCAGATTGTTCTTTTAGTTTATTCACGTCTGCATCTACAGAGAACCTCGCTGCCTGTGATAGCCTAGATCTAAGCTCTTGTAAGACCCCAACTTTCGTAGCAGCACTGTTATCCAACCAGGTTTCTGAAGAAACATTCCCATCATTGCGTGCTACTTCAGAACACAGGTGATTTAGTAGGTGCAATATCTTTTTAACTTCTTCACCTTTCTTAGTTATTTTAGCAAGTTCTCTTTTTATGCCTTCTTCATCACCCTCATCACATACCTCAACAACGGTTTTCATAATATCAGGCGACCTGTATTGAATAAATCTATGAAACAAAGCCTCCTGCACACTAATAAGAATATTCTGAAGTGCTCCTGAATTGATTTCATTCTTTATATCAACATCACATTCCTCTGCCTCCCTCAGAATACTATTTTTAAGATTTTCGACGACTACCGAGCAAAAATGTAAAAAACAAAAGAACATCAAAAAGATATTTGCCTTGCTCTTGATTTGTTTCTCTTCCTTCACCACCTGATGAATCTGGAGCATATGGCAACTGCTCCAATGCCTTAACGACTTCGCGAGTTGCGCTCGCAATTTTTTCTCTGAAGCAAGTAGAAAGATCATAAGCACTTTCGTCATTCATAGCTGCACCATGTAAATCTTCAAAAGTATTAATGGGTTCACCGCTACTTACAGATTGAGCACCTTTTTGAAAATCCGAAAATGCACTAACTAATGGGCCAAGGTATCTTTCATTGCCAACAACTTGTTCTGTTACTTGATGTACAGCACCAACAAATTCGGCATTTGGCTCCTGAACTAAACCAAAATCATTGCGAGTTTGCGTTGCATACATAACGCTCCGGATTCTTTGAACTAAGGTATCTATGACATCTCTAATTCCTGCTCTATCTATTCTTGAATGAACTACCGCCAGCTTACGCAGGCGGTGTCCTAGAGGGCAAGCTTCGCTTG
>CAYUBO010000063.1:0-7639 GCA_964443095.1 uncultured Candidatus Peribacteria bacterium
TAAAGCCGGATACATGGAACCGACGAGACGCTTTTATGAATACTGCTGCAAGATACAAACTGATGACGGATACATGCTGCATAAATATAACCCCGACGGATCATTTGGTTCTTCGTGGCATCCATGGTTTGCAGGAACCGAACCACAACTCCCGATTCAAGAAGACGAGACTGCTTTGGTGATTTGTGCAATATGGAACCACTTCCAATGCACGCAGGACTTTGAATTCCTGCAAAAGATGTACGAGCAGTTCCTAAAGAAAGCAGCTAAATTCATGTCTGAATTCCGAGAGAAAGATACAGGCCTTCCTCTCCCAAGCTATGACCCGTGGGAGGAGCACCGTGGTATATTCACCTACACTACTTCCTGCACAATCGCAGGCCTCCGTGCTGCTGCAAAAATTTCCCATGCTCTTGGTCACTTCAACCACTACGAGAGATATACCAATGTTGCCGATGAGATCTGCCAGGCATTTCTATACCACATGTACGACGAGGAACATCAGCGCTTCGCTAAAATGATTCGTCGCGATGGCGGTGAGACTGTGGAGAAAGATATGACACCGGATGCGAGTATGATCACTGTGTGGAAACTTGGCGTTCTTCCTACTGATGACCCGAGAGTGGTTTCTACTATGGAACAGCTTGAGAGTGCATTGAAAGTACACACAGAAGTTGGTGGATACGCACGTTACACACGTGACTTCTACCATGCAAAAGTAGAACCAAGCGATAAAGTTCCGGGGAATCCGTGGATCATCACGACTCTCTGGTTTGCACAATGGGACATCGCACGCGCAAAGACGATTGATGATCTGCAGGCAGCACGTGAGAAACTGGATTGGGTTTCGAAGTACGCTTCTTCGACAGGAATGCTGGCGGAGCAGCTTCATCCACTCACTGGCAAGCACCTTTCAGTCGCACCACTCACATGGAGCCACGCAACTTACGTTGAGACTGTGCTGCTGTACCTTGAAAAGGAGAAGGAGCTCAATTCGTAATAGGATTATGCTAAAGTAATCGGTGATGAACCCTATCCCCATCGCTCTACTTCTCTTGATAATTCCCATTGCTTCAGCAAGTACATCGTTTGACGTTGCTGCTATTCGAATTGACTCCCGAGGTAACATCATTTTTGAAGAAGACGAAGAACCCCCTCCTGAACCGGAAGTGATCAGTGAACCGGAAGCCGGAACAGGATCTACTTTTAATCAAGAAGAACATGATGAACGGATTTTGAGGATTGCAGGATGGAAATCTCTTCTGGCAAAAGAACGAAATAAGGAAGCTGAATACAAAGAACATCGTGCTGCATATGCGGAAGAAGAACGGGTGCATCGCATCCAATGCAGGAAAGATTTTCGTAGTGCTAATAGAGATCAAAAATTCCCAACAATTAAACGATGCTTCAGAGGCCAAATGACCCTCAAGCTGGAAGCTCTCAGAAAAGAGCAGGCAAGGATTATTGATACCGCTGCGGGGGATGATGCAAAAGCAAATGTGACCGATTCTATAGCTAAGCTCATTGACGCTATTTCTGCTCTGATACAGGGAATAGACACAAACGTGTTCATCTCGGAAGCGAGCATGAGAGAGGTGAAGAAGAATCTGAGAGATCAATATGAAAAACCATATTGGACCTCTCTACTTCAGCTTCGGACAGATCGATTGAGCAGGTCAACCAGCCTTACCATTGTGAATGTAAGAAGCCTACGCGACGAAGCGCCGGAACCTCTCCAGGAAGATTTTGACCAGGTGCATGCCTGCCTTGAAGGAGCGGAAGAATCGCTTCTGGAAGCCATCAATCTGGATTCGTATCAGGATTTAATCACCCTCCTCCGTCAAGAGCAGTTGGGGCTGAAAGACTGCACTTCTCAGGCCAAAGTGGCACTGAAAAAGCTTCGCATTGAACAGGAAAGGAAGGAAGAGGAGGAGTAGTTTTTGGCTTTATGAAGCCAAATTTTGATCACCCTATCTGCATAATTTGTACTCGGGCCGTCTCCGGTCTCCCCCCTTGCATCGTACGTTATACTGCCTTTCTCCATGGCAGATCCAAGACACATTCGGCACAGAATTGAGCGAACGAGGAACAAGCATTCTCGTGCCGTAATACGTGATGACACGATAATTATCAGGCTTGCCCGTAACCTCTCGAAGGCAGAAGAGGAAGAGCATATCGAAGATCTTCTCAGGAGAATGAGCAGGCACGTTGAGGCAGAACAACAGTGCACAAAGATAGATCCTTTCCAGTCAATTCTTGATGGTGGCCAGAGTGTGACTGTAACTCTGGCAAGCGGTAAAAAACACTCATTCAAGCTATATCCCGGAAAGAAAACTAAGATCGAAAGAACCAGCCGCGGATGGAGAATTACAATTGGACCAAATGTACGGAGAAAGACTCTTCACAGACTTCTATGGAGAGTGATTTCTGACTCTGAGCTACCGTACATTAAGAGAATTGTTGAGCAGATAAATGAACAGACCTACGGCATTAAAGTAGCTGACGTACGTCTTCGTTTTGCCACCTCACAATGGGGAAGCTGCTCGCACAAAGGAATCATTATGCTAAATACTGCTCTTCTCTTTTTGCCGCCTCACATCATGCGGTATGTGATTATTCATGAGCTTGCCCACCGCAAGTGCGCCGATCACTCCGCCCTTTACTGGAGATGGGTGGAATGGGCTTTGCCAAGCTACAAACGTGCACGCGAAGACTTACATGATTACAGACTGCCTATACTGAGATAGTGGTGTATTATCCATTCAATTAATTATTACCCCTTCTGCTATGTGGTTTGATGGTGACGATGATGACGATGTGGTTGTGGAGGAATCGATCCCCGGTGAGTACGATCTTGGAGACGAGATCGGAGAGATGATCGGTGAGCACGATGCAGGTGACTCCGCTATATGAGCATTGAACAGTCAGTTGATGCGCTCCTGGAAACAGCTCAGGAGGCAGTAAAAGCAGGATCTCAAGTCCTTGTAAAAGAGCATGAACACTTTTTTGGCGACGATCAAAGGGCTATGGGTGTTGCTATGAAAACCTCTCCTATAGATCTGGTTACAAACGCCGACAGCCAATCTCAGGAAGCTATTATTCAGGTGATCCAACAAAAGTTTCCTGATCACCGCATCCTCGCAGAAGAAGAAGGTGCGGATAGTATTGGTGATCCCGAAAGTCCATACAGATGGATAATTGATCCGCTCGACGGAACATTTAACTTTGTGCACGGGAAACCAAATTGCGGGCCAATTGTCTGCGTGGAAGAGAATGGAACACTGCTCGCTGGTGCAATGGAACTACCACTAATGGATCAGAGATTCCACGGAGCACGTGGAATGGGTGCCTTCTATAACGATAAGCCTGTAATGCTAAGAAAAACAAAAGGGCTTTCGGATGCAATTCTATGTACAAACACAATACGAAGAGCACAGGAACGTGAAGATGGCGTGTGGGCTATGACAATGCCTTTTTGCGGATCCATTGAGAACTATGGATGTGCTGCAGAGGAATTCGGTGAAATTCTACGTGGATACAATGACGGTGCATTTTTCAATGGAACAAGGTTGTGGGATGTGTCCGTAGGTGTTCTGCTGATTGAGGAAGCAGGAGGAAAAGCCGCATACGAATTTGAAGATCCGGAAGACCACAGAAGTGGCCTTTACTGCGTAGCATCAACAGAAGAAATTTATGATGAGCTGTATGATTTCACGATTAAAAAAAAGCTCGTATAACAGCTTATAGCTGTTAGCTTGTAGCTGTTAGGTGATTTGTTATTCAAGTATTTGCGCAAATACTTGAATACTATCGCTTCATAGACGAACTCCAATAGAAGTATCCTAAAAGCTGAAAGCTACAAGCTCTGCAAAGGACAACCAGCTTCCTTCATAAGTTTTCCCAAAAGATAAACCGGTAGACCGACCACTCCGGGGAAGTCTCCATCTACTTTTTCAATCATTAAATGTCCTGAGCCATCAATCTGAAAAGAACCTGATCTGTCTTCCCAGAGTCCCGTTGAAATCCACCAATCAAGATCATCATCACTCAGACTCTTGAAAAACACCTTTGATGATGAGAGCCCCTCGTACTTTGATCCATCAGGAGCGATTACGCAGAGTGCTGAATGAACAACGGATACTCCTCCGCTTTGCTTCTTGAGCATTTCACGAGCACCATCTGCATCCGCAGCTTTCTCCAGTAGTTCGGAGTCTTGCGATACGACTAGTGTGTCGCAACCGATCACGTATGCATCGGAATTGTTCTGATAGATATTATCAGCTTTCATCTTAGCAAGAGCTTTTGATCGTTCTGCAGGATCAGTTTCCGTGCAATTGCTCTCTGGAGTTTCATCAGGAATTACTTCGAATTCCACTCCTAATTCAGAAAGAAGCCTCTTTCTCTGTGGGCTCGCTGAAGCAAGTATGATGCGCTGCATAGCAGCATTTTAGCTAGTTACTCTGCTTCAGGTAAGGCTTTGGTCGTCCGGGCAGCTGACCGGGATCTCTCCTATGCATTAGGCTTGGATCCATCTGTTGCTGCATCTGATACAAACGAGCTTTAAGTGTTGGTGCAGGCCTGAGTTGACGAGCACTGCGAGTCATCTTCTCATTCTTGAGTCCGATTCGTGGCTCAGGAGATGCGTTCTCACCTACAATTTTTTTGCATAGCTCCCAGAACCCCGGAATGAAATCCCTAAGACTCAGTGGGCAACTTCGTGCACGTGTGTAGCGGCGAAGCAGAGCCCGATCGTGACGCTTGAGTTGATCAGTTGTTAGAGAAGAAATCTGACCATCGTCCTCTTCTTCCTCAGCAACTTCTTCTGGTTCCACTTCTATCTCTTCCTCCTGAACTTCTTCAACTGGGTTTGCAAAATCTTCTGCTGACCCGTGAAGAATATAATCTACGGTGGATGGATCATTGATATCCGGCTTTGGGACCACAATACCAAGCCTCTTGAGCTGTTGGAATTTCACAATTGCCGACCAGTACGCTCTCCTCTGTGCACGCATTTCCGCACGTCCTTGCCTAGCCTGTTCCCTAATATTCACCTGATCGCTCATCAGTGAGCCAGTTAGACTTGCACCCAGTTCCTGTCCACCAAATATTAGAGCAGGAAGCAAAAACACAACTGCACCGATTATCAGAATCGTGCGTGCGTGACGTGTATGTATGTCGAGAGTGATATCCATGTTTGTTTGAGTTATTTTTTTAGCGATCTGGTCTTACTACCCCACCCTGCGTTGTATTGTTAATTGAGTCGCGCAGAATCTGAAGACGCTCGCGAAGGCTTTGTGCAGCTCCACTGCGACCGGGACCACGGTTGTAATCCCTTAGACGATATGTAGGACTGTATACCGCTTGTGCCCTACGCTGCTTATCTTCTTCTACAAGTGCCTGACAGAGGAAGTAGAAATCTTCAGGGAAATCTCCTCTCCCAATGAATCTCTTGTTCTTCAAGCTCTCCGGGCAGAATCCCGTCACACGTAGACCATCAAGAAGATCTCGTGCCCGCTCAGTAAGTTCTTTGTATGCTTTCTGAGCTGCATCAGGTGAAAGATGGGTTGTTGCTGCTTCGACGTTTAGCCTTTCAAGGAAAACCTCGTCGAGGTAGTACATGTACGTATCTGGATCATTAATGTCCGGCTTTACAAGCTCCGGTACTCCTTCACGAACCAACTCTTCATACACACGCATTGCCTGCCAATATTTCCTCTCCTCTGCCCGCCTAGCACTACGGTCTACATGAACTTGCACAGCGTTTTCCAGTAGAAGTCCGTCATCATCCTGTGAACGAACGATTGCTGTAGAAGTAATAGGAACGGCAAATACACTAACCGCTATCGCAGCGATTGCTCGTGTTGCTGTTGGAGAGAATTTCTTGAACATAATAAAGATTGATAATTCAGATTATTATAGCAGAATTAGCCAATTATCTCAATCCAACAGCCTTTCTTACTCTCTCCATTGTGCCCTTTGCAACGCCTGATGCTTTCTTTGCACCCTCAACCAGAACATCATCAGCATCCTTATTTGTCAACTTCTCTCTCTTTTGCCGCATAGGACCAAAGAAATCCATGTAAGCTTCAAACAATTTCGTCTTCGCATCGCCGTATGGGAGCCCGTTTTTGTACTCCTCCACAAGAGCTTTTGCTTCACTATCGCCAAGTAACAGTTTGTGGATCTGATAGATGATGCATGAATCCGGATCTTTTGGATCATTTGCCTCCTTTGAATCCGTGACAATGCTCATAATTATCTTCTTGAGCTTCTTCTCATCTTCAAACAAAGGAAGCGTATTTCCATAACTCTTGCTCATCTTTTTTCCATCTATGCCGGGAACAATTGCCACCTCATCTTTTATGCGTGGCTCAGGCAAAACAAGCGTGTCTTTTCCGTAACGATTGTTGAATTTCTGAGCAATATCTCTCGCCATTTCAATGTGTTGTTTCTGATCTTTCCCAATGGGAACTAAGTCTGCATCGTAAATAACGATATCAGCAGCCTGAAGGACCGGATAAGAGAAGAGCCCAACATTTGAATCGATCCCCTGCTGCACCTTCTCCTTAAAACTAACTGCACGTTCAAGTAACCCCATAGGTGTAACACAACTCAAAATCCATGCCAGCTCGGTGTGTTCAGGAATATCTGACTGACAGAAAAGTGTTCCTTTACTCGAATCAAATCCGCAAGCAAGAAAGTCTTTTGCAAGTTCTTCACGATACCCACGCAATTCATCAGGATCGTAAACGGTAGTAAGCGCATGTAGATCTGCAATCATCAGAAAGTTTTCTTCTTCACCCAGAAGATCAATATTCTGCTTAATGTACCCTAAGTAATTTCCTAGGTGTGCTACGCCGGAAGGCTGGATACCGGAAAGAATACGCATGGCCGCATGGTAGCGGTTTTATCCTTTCAGGAAAACCTATCCCTTAAGTCTCTTCAATACCTCACTGAACGCCTTTGGGAGCTGAGCTTCCACTTCGATCCTTTCTCCGCTGATTGGATGAGGAAGAGAAAGATGAGATGCGTGCAGGAAGAACTTCCTGTACCCAAGTTCCTTCGTAAACATCTGATTAAACTTTCCATCTCCGTAATCGCTGTCCAGCACAAGCGGATGATTGATCATAGAAAAATGTTTTCTGATCTGATGATGCCTTCCTGTTTTGATCTCTGCTTCTACGTACGTAACAACTCCGAATTGATCGAGGACTTTGTAATGTGTTACTGCATCAACTTCTCCTTTGCTTCTCGCCGGAAGCGGATTATTGATGGTCCCACTTTTGCGTCTGATGTCTCCTGTAACCAAAGTTCGATAGGCTTTCTTCCAACCTTCAAAGTTTGATTCTTTGATTTTCTCAGCAGCTTGCCTAGTCTTAGCAAAGAGGATGACTCCTGAAGTTAGAAAGTCTAACCGATGGACTGCACGCAATCCGGGATGATCCTTTTTCAGAAAATCCAGAAGCGGAAGTTTGCCGACTTTGCCGGATCCTTTTACGACGAGTTCCCCGGCAAGTTTATTCACGATGAGAAGATGATCATCTTCGTAAAGGATGCGGTCTTTTGATAGAGACATAATCGTAGTGTACACCTAACTAATGAGTGAGGATCTCTGCAATCTTCGATGCTGAGTACAGCG
>CAYUBO010000064.1:0-6107 GCA_964443095.1 uncultured Candidatus Peribacteria bacterium
GCCCATTCGGTTATTGTGCTAAGCGAGTAATCTCCAGTTGAAAATTCTTCAAACATTCTCTTAATGATTGATGCGCGTTCAGGATCAAGAGTTTTCTTCTCAGGAGATAAGTCCAAATAACCAACAGGAGACTGATGCGGAAACTTTTTTTCTTTTTTCATCTTTTTGAAAGTATTTCTTACTTTTTCAGATGATTGTCGACTCCAATGTCGGGCGAACATTCCGTCAATATCCCTGTGCAAAGCTCCAGCACTCGTTTTCTCGTTATCCCATGCTTATCAATCATTTCCTTCACAATAAGATCTGATTGTTCGTTACGAGAGATTCTATCCCAACAAAGTACAATCGCACCTTCATATTTTTTCTCCAATAGCCACGGAATCATCTGCATGAACTTTGGACGTTCGATCTGGTATTCAACCATCCCATCTCCACCGAATGAGAGTGCAGAAGATTTAAATGCAGTATGCCTCTCATAAATCACTCCGCCTTCCATTATCCCCTGAATCGTATCATCCGAGATTTTGAGTTTATTATTTTTTGCATATCTTCTGCACTCAGCTTCTTGATGCTCAAGTGAGTTTTTTTGATTGTCAGGGTCATCCGTTGAACGACGAGAATATATGATAAACATTAAGAGAGTTTAGAAATAAGTTCTTCAATGTATTGGAATAAGCAGTCTCTATTTTTTACTGCTTGATCTGCTGAATGTTCGATGGCATCCATACCACCAAGTATGAGGTTGATCTTCTGCTCAGATTTAAGAACATTGGTATTGTCTTTTCTTATTCCTTGAATCTCCTCAAGAAACTTGCGCCAATTATTAAATTCACGAACCTCAACCATATAGCTTCCGGAATCTGAATCTTCTGTGTCAAACGGTAGGGATTTATCTTTATAAGATATTGGCTGTAACCTTGGCTCATCCATTACAGCCTCCTGTGCCAGTTGCAATAGGCTGTAACGATGTATGCAATTTTCAGTGCAGTATTGATTATAATACTGAATTTCATCAATCTGAGATGCAGTTTTTTTCTTTATTGGTTGGTCTTTTAATAGCAATTTATTTACGATGATCTTCTTAGTGTGTTTACCTTTTTGATCAATTTCAAATTGGATTTTGACTACAGGAACATTATTAGCTTTTTCAATAATCTCTACAAGAATAAGAACGTGAGGCTTTGAATACCTTTTCAGAGTATCAGAGAATAAAGGCAAGTATGCAACCAGAGCATAATATGAATCACTAATGCCTGTAAGTGCCTTACGTCTTTCAGCGTTTTTTTTTACTAATCTTATTACTTTGTTTACATCTTTCTCGAAGTTTCATTCTGAGCCAGTTTTTACGGGAAGGAGAATCACCGAATGTATTAACTAAAACTCTGAGAGGTTTATCAGGAACACATGATGTTTCTCCGTTAATGTATCTCTTAATCTGAGTATGACTTATATCTCCTGATTCCCTTCCCATTTTAGAATAATTTAACTTAATCTCTTTTTCTTTCTTTAACATGAAGAGAGTTGCTTCGTTGCTAGACTTTGCGGTTTGCATACAACGATTGTAGCAATATGTTCAGTTGAACGTCAAATTATGATGTTCAATTAGTTATAATTGGCTACATTTCCAGTATGGCGATTTTACTTAAAAAGTTTCGTGAGGAACAAGGTGTCTCTCAAGCGTGGCTTGCTCAAAAAATGGGAATACATCGCGTTACGATAGCACGATACGAGGATGGTAGGAGTACCCCTCCACAGTCCTTCTACTATCAGCTTGCCCACCTGTTTCGCTTCGAAGTGGAAGAAATTACTTCCCGTCTAAATGTATGAAATTTACAGATGGGCAGTTAGCGGCATATCGTGAGTTCTTTCTAATTCTCTCGAATGTGAAGAAACGGCAACTCCTGCTCGATCAAGAAGCTGGAGATGACACTAACAGGAAAAAGTCGACCCCCGTTGCGCGAAGATCGTCCCTTTCCGTATTGCATTATGAGTATAGATAACATTGTCGGCTGGATCAAGCTGTGGAGAAAGATGTGGAACAGTCCTCACTCCTGCAAACGTGGTTATATTTGCGTTTGGGTATGGCTTCTTACACATGCCACTCATGAGGGGCAAATTGGAGAAAATACAAGATATGCTTTTTTCAAAGGTAAAAAAATTACACTTGAAGTAGGACAACTAGTATGTGGTAGCAAACAAATATCCAGAGAAACCGGTGTACCTGAATCGACAGTCAGGAGACATCTACGATGTATGCAAAGTGAACACCAAATTGAACGGCAATCTGATAACAGATGTTCGCTTATTACAATAGTAAACTGGAATAAGTACCAAGGGAGTGAACGGCAAGATGGCCAGCAGGTGAGCGACAAACGATCGTCATACGACGATCAGGTGAACACTAATAGAGAAAATAAGAATATAAAGAAAAAAGAATTTAAGAAAGATTTATCCGACGCAGAAGCGTCGGATTCCCCCGTAACAACTAATGTTATAAAAAGCGATTTTCAAAATGCTCAATATCTTGCTGAAATGGTAGTTGAATCTAATCCAGCAAATAAACAGAAATATGGTTCGGTAGAGCATAATGAGATACAAAGAAAGATTAGCCTGTGGGTTGAGGATATTGAAAAGATGCGTCGATTGGACAATGCTAAGCCAGAGCAAATCAAATTTGTGCTCGAATGGCTTAGGCACGGAAATACCCGCGATGCCAATTTTTGGCGCGGAAACATTGCTAGTGGAAGAAAGTTGAGAGCGCAATTCCCGAAACTTGTCAGTTGTATTCAGCGTGAACATGAGACGAAAGAACAAAGCATTGTCGCTGAAATCTAATTTTTACCCCTTTTATAAGCTATGGAAAACACAGAAGACGTTTACATTCTATCCACTATCAATGGCTTGATATTCCCTATCATAACTGAGCAAGTTATAGCTATAAATTTTGAATTAAAGCGGGGAACTAAAATGCTCAATATAGGTTCAAGTTTAGTCGCTAGCCATCAAATATGTTCCATAGTCCCTGTACCTACATTCCTCCGTAATGACCGTATGGCTCTGGCTGTGAAGCGGCTTAAGCGGTGTAAGAAGTGCTATACGGTGATAGCATTGAGTGATACATGTCCCTGTAAAGATAAACAGATGAGAGGTGAGTTCAGTCCTTTTCTTGAAATGGCGCGACAGGATAATCCGAAACTAGATAAGGCTTTGAAACAACAGGAGAAAATGGCGTCCCTACCTCAACCACAAGATAAAAACAGTGAGCCATAATAGTTGTTAGGGCTAATGAAATAAGGACAAAAATGCTTTAGTGCATCAAAAATAATTCCTTCAAATAATTAGTTCTGATAGGCTCTATATGTGGACTGGTTAAACATATCCTTGTTATGGCTTGCAGATAATTATGTTTGGATTTTTAGCCTTTTAATACAAGGTTTTATTGCTTATCACGTTTTCTTTTTGTCGAAAAGATTAACGAATAAAGCAAGGCTAGAACACAAAGAAAAAATTAAGCAGGAGGCTGAAAAATTATTATCGGAGATTCATATTAGAAATCTGAATAAAGAGGTACACCTAATAAATATAAACAGATACTTTAAAGATTACCCTTCAAACAAAGAAAAAAGATTTGAAGGTTATTCTTATATCCGAGTAGAGATAAAATCAACAAGATTTGATGGCGTTGAATTTTTTGAGTCTATGCCTGTTCAAATTTATCAAAAACCTAACGGCAGGCTAACTACTAATGGAAAAGAAGACGAAGAAGCATTTTTAGCTTTTCCAGTCGGAGTTGTTCCTTATGAGTGGATAGAACATGTAGATATATCTGGTGATGAGTATGGTTGGGTGCCACAATTCTTTTGTCGATTCAAAGGAAGAACGAACTGGAGATTTTGGAGACGACTTTTGTTCTTTGGCTTCCCATTTAATAAGTTGGTTTATTACAAAAAGAGCGAATTTTATAACAAAAATAATGACCCATGTGATATGGAATTTGTTCCTATAACTGATCCAATTTACAAAAACTAAATTGAAATCGGATTCCTATCCACAGCGTTATTTTTCAGAAAGTTAAGCGAAGCCAAATATCTTTGTGTTACTGCGGGCGAGGAGTGCCTCATAAGCTGTTGAACCTGCAATAAGTCTGCATTGCCGATGGAAAGGGTTAAAGTGGCACATGTGTGCCTCAGACTATGGGCAGACAAATTGGGCTTACAAATACCAGCTTTAGCAAAATACTGGCGAACCCCTGCCTGTATTGTTTTTGGTGAGATTCTGCCCTTTGCAAGATTGCCCACAGAAAGAAATAAAGGCTCATCTGGCTCAGCATTTCCACGAGCCTCAAGATAGTCCATTATTGCCTCATAAACATCCTTCCTGAGCTTAGCGTCTGCAATTTTACCCCCTTTGCCTCTCACTCTCAGGACGTGTATTCCGTCTATTTCATGTATGTCTCCCCAATTAGCTCGACTAACCTCAACAGTCCTTAATCCATTAACCAGAAGAAGCCCAAAAATAGCCCGCCAACGCCTCCCAAGGAGTGTAGAGGTATCAAGTACCGACAGCAGTTTTCCAACTTCCTGTAAGCTCAATATAGCCTTCGAAGACTGGTCAGTGATCTTTGGTAACTTGATACATAAGGCAGGATTAGGCAGATTACAAGTCTGATTAAGGAACAGAAAGAAACTACGGAGAACCGATAGCTTTTTATGTATGGTAGCTGATTTAAGTCCACGCCCCTCAAGGCTTCTCCTAAACGAAAGAATATCGAGTGGTGTTACTTCCTGAACAGGCTTACGAACCCATTCAGCAAACAGTCGTATCTCATTCCGGTAATCTTCGCGTGATTTAATGGAATCAAGTTGAGTTAAGAAAGGGTGCAGATACTCTGCAAGAGTTTCATTGGGATTGAGTGTGATTGCCTCCTTTTTACAAATTAGAGTGGACATTCAGATATGAGTGACTTTAATTCCTCGCTTTTGAATCGCAGGACTTATGTGGCTGTACCTGTGGCAACCCTCTGGTAATCGTTTAGTAGGTTCTGCTTCTTTCTCTGAACACATAACAGCCACAGTTTCAGCCTTCGATAGCTCTGCAACCTCATCAATAGCTTCCTCAAATTTCTTCCCGATAAGAGGACAGCCTATTCCGCCAAGAACATCGCCCTTCCAAAGATATTTCATGGGAAGATTATTCTCCAAATTCGAGCGATTGAACCAAGGACACCATCTGCTCGACGGGTGCGATCTGACATCAATGACAAGAGTAATCTTGTGAGCTTTTAAGGGCCTTGCAAATTCATCGAAAGAGCGGTTGCTGTGTCCCACTGTGAAGATCATGGTTAAAGTTGTAATGAGTTGTAAATATATTGTGAAGGACGAACACCTGAAAGCAAGTTTTTGGCTTCTGTAAGCGCATTTACGATTGCCAAGCACTTTGAATATGTAGCAATCAATAGGGTCAATCCTTACGGAGTATTGCTGGTTCTTTTGGTACTTCGATGCCTTGCTCCTCTAAGAACTTCGCTCTGAGATCGGGCGTCATGACTACAAAGGCATCGGCAAGTGCGCCATGCCCCATTTCATGTAGTCTCTTGATTGCCCCTTCCTTGCCATAGTATTCAGAAGAAAATGAATCGGTCGCATTACCATATTCGTGGCTTATGGATGTTGTAAGTCCACGTTCAGTACGGGTAATACGCCAGATGCGATCAAGCTGTTCCATAGTGAATACTGTCATCTGTTTCGGGTCTTGCGAGTTTAACGCATCAACCATACGTTTTAGTAGTCCAGCCAAGGAAAGACTTGCGACTTTATTAAGCTGCTCATAGGTTAGGGCATGTTGTTTTCTCTCCTGCTCATGGATGCCTGAAACAACCTGTTTGTAACGCTTCTTCCAATCACATTCCCCCTGCATCCTAAAGAGCGTTGAACGGGAGGGGTAACGCACCTGTTCCTCCTCGCTCATTGCAAAGAAAGTATCCATCATTGCATCCACTCTTCCCGCATGAGCGCAGTACATCTCGAAGAGTTCTGTTTCTGTTGCCTTTGGTTGTGATGCTTCACTTATGTCTCAAACAGGAAAACCTCTACTATTCTACCATTTTT